>JAHJRE010000251.1 GCA_018831055.1 Bacteroidota bacterium | reverse complement strand
GAAAACCATTTTTCCACCACTGATTTAAATTATCATTTCATAAGATATTTTGTCAAGGGTCGCTTTAAATAGTAGCCAGAACTATTTCGAGTCTATGTTTTTTTCTATCCAATATAAAATAACGATGATATAATAAAAAAACCAAAATTATGAAAAAAAATAAAAAGACATTCTTTTTAATACCTGGGTTTAAACAGAAAATTTCAAACAAAAAATTTATCTGGCTTATAAAATTTTTAGAAAAAAAGGGCTTTAGGGTCTTAGGGGCACCTATTAAATGGAATCATAAAACAGTATCAGATTGCGCTAAGGACTTTGAAGATTTTTATAAAAAACATAAATCTGAAATAAATTATATTCTAGGATTTTCTTACGGCGCCGTAATAGCATTATTAACCGCGAATAAACTTAATTCTAAAAAAATATATCTTTGTTCTCTAAGCCCTGATTTTAAAGAAGATATAACAAGAATGAAACCCTGGATTAGAAAATTAATTGGCAAAAAAAGATTTCAGGATATCAAAACACGAAGCGGGAAAATGTTGGCTAAAGAGCTTAAAGTTCCCTCGGCAGTGTTTTATGGGGAATTAGAAGCAAAGCACTACCCAGAAATAGAAATTCGTTGTAAAGAAACTGTTGAATTAGCAAACAAATCAAAAGTAATAGTAGTAAAAAACGCACCTCACGACATAAGCCATATTGAATATAAAAAAGCTATAAAAAAAGAATTAGAACTCGTTAAATCTTAATAGCTCAAACATATCTGAGCCATTTTTTAAGGTTTTTTAAAAATTTGACTTTATTGAAAATTTATTGTAATAATTAGACAGTGCTGGATTTTCCGACTTTGACAAGTGAATATCCCAAATACAGGAGATAGAAGATGCTATACAAGCAACAGAAGAGCAGGTTCACAGCCAACAGGCCGGTAGTCTCGATGGATTATGGGAAGCTGGAAAAAGCGGGAATTACCGACGCGGAATTGAGAAAATATCTTCCAAGATACATTCTCAATCCAACTGCGCTTCGCTATGGATGGTTCAAACGTATCGGACTGCTTGCAGTTCAGTGTTTTTTGAGGGTGATGGTAAAGCTTTTTCTCCGTCCCCGCAATTCCACTGGTTTTCTTGACCAGTCGGAGATCAACCGTGTCTACACGAGAGAAGCAAAGACTTACAACCGAAAGCATCATCTTACCACTCGTGGAATGGACTTAGTCTGGCGTAGGGTTGCAGGATGGTTTGTTTCTATCATAGGTCGCAACGGACAAGGTCGCCTCAAGATTTTGGACCTCTGCACTGGTACTGGTTTGACCGTAAAGGAAATGCACGCCATATTGCAGGAGTGGGACGTGGATGCGGAAATAATCGGCTTGGATTATAACGAACGCATGCTTCAGGTTGCAAACAACGGCAGTGTGCCAAAATCGGAATGCATCAAGTTTGTCCGAGGCGACGCCACGAATCTTGCAGGCTTGTTCGAACTCGGTTCGATTAATGTTGTGACGCAAATTTTCGGAATCGGTGGCATTCCCGAGCCATTGAAGGTTTTTAAGGGAGTTCTACAGATTCTGAAAACAGATGGTCAATTCTTAATGATTGACATGCACAAACCCATTCCCGAACAGCCGGGGGAATGGCCGTTGTTTCTGAGGTGGTGCCATTTTCCGGTTTTGGAAATGGTGGTCTATGAGGATTCCACTATCCCTGTAGTGCTTAACCGGTTGTGGGGATGGCGAGACACAACTTTGTGTTTCTATTTGCTACCACTAACCACTTATCGGGACTGTGATGGCAGGTACTGGGGGTTTAAAGTTCGAGTTTTTGAGCAGGAATCCCAAAGGTGGTGGTTTGCTCTACCACTGATGCCGATCGCCAGGATTGCCGTGGAAAAAGTTGAAATCAGCGAAGAAATTTCAAGGAAGAGAGAAATAATTCTCAATGCCTGCGTTACTTCGCGATAAACACTGCTCGTTCACTGTTGTGAGCGGGCTTTTTTATTTTCTTTTTAAGTTATATAATGGATTCAGTTATGAATTTATTCTCGATATCAGGATTATTAATAGGAATTTTATCTGCCGTTTTGGGATTGGTAACTTTATTTAAAGGAAAAAAATCTATCCATTATATATGGGCGCTTTTTAGTTTTTCCGTTGCTTTGTGGGGTTTTGGGAGTTATAAAATTGGCGTTGCTCAAAACCCAGACGCAGCTATTTTTTGGTGGCGTATAGGATATATAGGTGTTATTTTAATTCCTGTCTTTTTTACTCAATTTGTTATCAATTTTCTTGAACTAAAAAAGAAATGGATCATATCGCTCCTGTATATTTTTGGGATTGTATTTTTATTTGCTAATTTTTTTGATGGAATTTTTATTAATAAGGCGAGTTTTTTATTCGGCCAATTTTATTATTTAACCACGCCCCCATTTTTATATAGTGTATTTGTCGCTCTGTTCTTTGTTATTGTTTTTTATGCCCATATCAAACTTTTTCAAGATTATAAAAAAAACACTGGTATTAAAAGGGCTCAGATCAAATATTTTTTATTGGCTACCATTCCCGGATTTATCGCAGGAGCATTCGAGTTTTTACCAGTATATAAGATAGAGCTTTATCCTTATTTACATTTTGTAATCGCTTTTTCTCCTTTGACTGTAACCTACGCTATTTTGCGTTATCGGTTAATGGATTTAAGAATAGTTTTTAGAAAAACAGTCATTTATCTTGTTTCAGCTGGATTTGTTTATGGAATATTTTTCTTTTTGGTGTGGCTTTTTGAAAGATATTTTGGCGGGGTTTTTACATCCACAACTTATTGGGCCGGGCTGATTATCGCGCCATTGTTTGTTGTAATTCTTTTACGGTTTTATTCTTTTATCCAAAAAACAGCCAATAAATATTTATTCTTTGATTTATATACGCACCAAGAAACGATTGGCAAGCTGATAGACGAGCTTACCAATTCAATTGATTTGGGTAAGATAGTTGACTCCATTGTAAACAGCATAAAAGAAG
>JAHJRE010000250.1 GCA_018831055.1 Bacteroidota bacterium | reverse complement strand
TGTGGAACAGTATCTTCTCGCTGGCCGGGCCTTCATGCAAAAGACCGTGTGGCTCGATGAAGGTGATATGCTGTCTGCCTCCCACGAGCATCCAGAGGATGAAATCAGGATGGAAGTTGCCCGCCTCAAAGAATCCCACACCCTTGCCACGGCTCAGGTTTCTGAGCAGAAAGAGCTCCATTCCGTCCTTTTCCAGAGCTTCCTTATTATCGTCGCACCAGGTCTTCAGATCAGTAACGAACTGATACTCGCTTTCATTGAGCGCCACCGGAAGAACGGTAATCTTTCCTCCAGGCCGGACATGGAACAATGGCTGAAAAAGATGCTTTCCGAAGTTGCAGGCTTTCAAATCACCGACCTTCAGGAGATCATCCTTTTTCTCTTCCAGGTCTTTACTGATTTGCTGAATACCCAGGATGACCTGCTCCTCATCACCATCTACAATTAATTGATAAAACTCCTCCTGCGGCACATTATCATCATCCGGCCGCAGGTCCCGCAGCTCAAGACGAGGTTCTATGTATTCGCGCTTGCGGTAGTTGTAATAATGTTCACAATAACGCTTCAACAGCTCAGCCGCTACCTGCTGCAGAAGCAGCACGCCGTCAAAGCTTGTGGGATTCAACCTGGCTTCCGGCAGATAAAGCGTGTACCAGTTCGTATCTTTAAGCAAACGATAGATACCATCCTTAGAGATATTTATGTTGTACCAGCTCCGCTCGCGTTTAAACTGCTCCAGTTCAAAAAAGAGCGCGTCATAATCCAACAGTGCCAGATGCTGTTCGCGAAACGAGACCTTGTCTTTCTGGGTTGCTCGTGCTGTCCCGCGAGACCTCACCGCCTGAATGCGCGGATACCAGTCTGCAACGATGGTGTTATGCGTCAGATAATCCGGGAGGTCGCCAACAGTCGGGACCGGGGCGTCCCTTTTGAAATCATATTCCCTGCCGTCGGAAGCCTTACGTTTTGGGCGCAGAATCTTGAGTTTCTTCCCGAAGTCATAAGTAACGTTCAGCGGTATGGTAATGATCTTACGGCGTTCGTTGCCCGGAAGGCCTTCCTCCTTCAGAAATTCGCGAAACTTCTCCATAAAATCCGCTTCAATGCCGAACACATTCAGCGTCTCAAGCTCTTCAATGAATGCCGGGCGGAACGGAGCGTGAGAATGGCCGCTGCGCTTGAGGCTCCACTCATAACCCTTCAGGCGGACACCACGCCCAAACAACTGGATAATTTGGGAACCTTCAGAGCGTCCGACATGCATCAGGCCCATCGTACTGACCCGCCAGCAATCCCAGCCTTCTACGAATTTTTTCGAGCCGATCAGCAGATTGATCGGCGAAGTTGAAGCCTTCACTGACGCGAACGTGGCTTCGTTAAAATCACTGTCCTCCACGATCAGACGAATGCCGTTTTGAACGCCAACTTCAGCCACATGATCACACAGACTTTTGGCGTCGCCGACATTAATCAGGCCGAAAGGAATCCCCGATGTTCCAACCCGCAGCGCCACTTCACCTGACTCGCCCTTGATACGATCCAGCGAAAGGTTTCCGCCGGCAGGATTGTTAAACAGGCGGGAAAGGATATCCCGATAGAGTTTTCTGGCAAGATCCCCCTGCTCCTGATTTTCCTGATTTCCGAAGCTGGAAGTTCCGGCCGCCCTGACCAGATAGCTGAATGCCCCGGCGAAAATATCGTTACCGTCCTTGTCCAGCAATCCGGTATCCTGTCCCCTGCCGGTCAAAATCTCGCCTATCCTGCGTATAGCGGCATGGCGGTTGTCCAGAAAGTCGGCAATAAACTGGATGATCATAGCTACGTCAGTAGCCACAATCTGCTCATCCTTGCTCATTTTTCCGGAGGACACAGTACTGCCGACAAAGACCCACAAAGGTTTCTCCATGTTAAACGGCTCAAAATCCCCAGCCTTTTCTTCGTAGATCCGAAGCTGCTGGTAGAACTTAAGCAGGCACGCGGTCATGTAAACCAACCGGGTTTCTTCAAACGATTCAGGCAGGTTA
>JAHJRE010000249.1 GCA_018831055.1 Bacteroidota bacterium | reverse complement strand
GAAAAATACGGTGGGAAAACAATTATTCTGGCAAGATTTGTTCCAATCGTTAGAACATTTGCTCCGTTTGTTGCAGGGGTAGGGAAAATGAATTACGGAAAGTTTATTACGTTTAACGTTATTGGTGGTGTTGCGTGGGTACTGATTGCTACGTTAGCGGGATTTTTCTTTGGGAACATACCATTTGTGAGAGAAAACTTTTCGATTGTGATTTTGGTGATTATTGTAATTTCTATTTTGCCGATGATAATTGAGTTAATTAAGAGCAGAATAAAGGTAAAGCAGGTAGAGTAGAAGTGGTGCTATATCTCCAAAATAACGTGAGGATTAAATTTAGATTTTGGATACGCAGTGATTCTTAGACACATCGATTTTTTAAGCAATGAATAAGCGACATATTGAACGTCCACGTACGTCTTAAGTTTTTTTGGACTGCCAGTGACACATAGCATGGACCACGCGAGATACTTTTCCAGCTCACTATTACTTAATAGTCTCTTTGTACCTATGAAATGGTACGAGTTATCGGTTTCAATGATCACCCCACCACCAAATTCTGGAATGATTAGTTTTTTCCACAGTTTTACAATCTTATTTAAGTTACTCTCGGACTTAATGACAGCAAAATCCATCATTGGTATGTGCATAACTCTTGAGTCAACAACTACTTTAGACTCGATCCCAATGTTTCTGTTATCGCATAGGTTTTTTATGCGCGCTTCTAATTTCTTGTTTCTGGATATGTTTCTAGCGGAAAGTGTAGACAGAGAGTCTCCAACAGCTGGACCCGTTCCGACAGGCATGGCTGGGTAAGTATACTCACGAAGGATGACTTTTCCTATTTCACTATTAGTGTTTAGGATCTTTTCGATAATTTTTAATGTGGTAAAGCCCAACAGGGATCTGGACAACATGTGCAGATTATACACCCCGGCTGTTTTTTCTGGAGTACAAAAGAGTTCTCAATAAAGACTACTAAATATACAAATAATACCCGAAACCTGATATTATTATTCCGAAATGTTTAATTTAAAAGCTCCGTTTAAACCAACTGGGGATCAGCCCCAGGCAATAGAAAAACTTACCGAAAACCTGAAGAATAATGTTAAAGATCAGGTCCTTTTGGGCGTTACCGGTAGCGGCAAAAGCCTTACTTATGACCAGTCGGTGATAGTAAAAAGCAGACTCACAAGTGCTGTAAGAGAGGTGAAAATTGGGGCCTTTGTAGATCAGTACATGAGCAAAAATTATGCATTTTCATACGAGGGCTCGCAAATTGTTAGTTCTCCGGACATGAGAGAGAGATTTCAAGCTTTAAGCTGGAATCCGAAAACTTGTGTTTCTGAATTTTGTGATATTAGTTATTTGACTAGACACCTGTCCCCATCTATTATTTACAACGTCACGACCGGGTGTGGTAGGGAAGTAACTTTAACAGGCTCACATAATTTATGGATTTTGAGACACGGTAAACTAAAACTAGTTCCAACAGAAGAAATTAAGAAAGGTGATTATGTACCACTGCCAAGGGAGATTAATATAGATAAAGCTCCTCTTGAAAGTGTAGACATAACAAAGTATATAAACGCGGAAGTCTATTGCGACTATTACGATGTTTTAGGAAAAAATGAAGATCTGTCAGATGCCGTTATAGGAGCAACCTTATCTCCAAATAAAAGACGAGCTATACTAAACGGCGATGAAGCTATTTCGTATTCCTCGGTTTCTAATTTTTTAAAAGATAAGGAAATTCAAATCCCTGTTCACATCAAAAACTCAACCGAATGTCCCTCCCAAATCGTTTTAAGTAACGCATTTTTAACTTTTCTAGGAATATACATTGCAGAGGGACACGCCATTTCGAGGTCTACACTAGTAAGTGTACACGAGAGAGAGATGAAAAAAATATTATTTAACGCGCTAGACGTCCTTGGTACCCACTACTTTGAAAGAAGGTTAGATCCAGGAGATATTCAGATCGATAGCGCCGTGCTTAACGAGTTTTTTAAGAATTGCTGTGGTGGTAATTCTCATACAAAAAGATTACCTGATTGGTTTATGGAATTGAGTAACGATCAGTTAGGGGTCCTACTATCTTCGTATTACAGCGGGGATGGCTGGGTTGAGCATGGAAGGGTCAAGGCTTGTACGGCAAGTAAATTATTGGCGTCCCAATTACTTTATGCGCTATTGAGATTCGGAATAGTAGGTAGGGTCTCAAAAAAGAGAAAGAAAGTTTCTGGGAGCGACAAAGAACCAGGTCTGTATTATGAAGT
>JAHJRE010000248.1 GCA_018831055.1 Bacteroidota bacterium | reverse complement strand
GCCAGCCAGGCACTGCGGAATGGGGCTACCTACATCAACTTCTTCGACGGCGAAAACACCAACGGAGGGGAGAGTTCACCCTATAACAGGCCTGACCGGTATAAGATGATGCTCAATATCGCCCGGCAGATGAAAAATATGAATCAAATTAAAATACCTAACGACCCGGATACGGCTATTTTCTTCTCCTCGGACTCGCATTCAAGCCAGGGCAATCAAGCAACCGCGGATGAGGTCTATACCGCCTATTCCTTGTTAGGGGAAAAGATCGGTTCCTGGTTTGATTTCATTTCTGACACACAGATAGAAAGAGGGATAAAGAATTTAGATAAGTATAAGGTTCTCTATATTCCGTACGGGGAGTACCAGCGGAATTCAATCATAGACAAAATAGAAGAATACGTTAAAAAAGGAGGCATAGTTATCGCCGGCGACCCTCGCATCTTCAGTTGGGATATAAATGGAGACGACCTCTCCAAGCGTAGAGAGCAAATATTCGGGATAAGTCTAAAGTCGAAGAGCGAGGCGAAGGAAATAAAAATAACTGATGCCTCAGGCTATTCGGGAATAAAGAAAGATATGGTATTACCTATTTTCAAGAGACAGATTTTTGAGATACAACAAGAAGGGCTGAAAGTAAAAACAACAGATAATGCTTACCATATTACCGTTACGGATAAAAAGGCGAAAATAATCGCCGCCTATCCTGATGGTGAGCCGGCCAGCGTGGAGAGAAATTACGGTAAAGGCCGGGCTATCTATTTTGCCGCTAATCCCTTTACGCCTGAATCTATATTAGGGGAGTCAGCGTGGTCACAGTTTTTCTTAAGTATTCAGAAAAATGTCGGAGCAAAGACAAACAGGGATATCTGGCGGTTCTTATTACCGATAGAAAATGAATTTCCTCCTTTGGTAGCAAAAGAGAAAAAGATGATTGAAGTAAAAAAGGTTGTCCAGCCCATTCTTATTGACGGAAAATTGGATGACCCGGCCTGGAAGGATGTGGGCAACCCCATTCGTTTGGTAGAATATACCGCATTAGACTCGCCGCTGTATGCCACCCAGGTATATCTGGGATGGGACCCCCAGTATCTCTATATCGCCTTCCGTTGCCAGGAGCCGGAAATAAATAGGATGCTGAATATAATCACAGAACAAGATGATATCAATATCTGGCAGGAGTCAAGCGTTGAGATATTTTTGGATCCTCAGTGTAATGGGGACTACTACCAGTTTCTCGTCAGCGCTAAGGGGGTAGTAGCTGACCAGTTCCGTTTGGAAGGAACGAAAAAATGGAACAGCGGTATCAGGGCCGCGACTTCTATCGGGAAAGACTGCTGGATAGTGGAGGCCGCCATACCCATCAAAGATGTTTTTGAACGCAAACTAATAGATGGTGTAGTATGGACCGGCACACTAAAAGATGGCGTAACATGGAACGCTAATTTTGTCCGGAACCGCCATTTGAAGGGAGAGACTGCAAAAGACGTGGAACTGTCTACCTGGTCAGTCCGCCTCTCATTCCATCAGCCGGACCAGTTTGGGTCATTAGTATTTCGGGAATGAGGAATTTTATGAATCTTAAGAATAAATACCTTTCACTCTCTTTTGATGAGAAAACCGGCGCCTTGCGAAGCATCAAAAACAATCAAACCGGAGATGAATACCTCAAACTTCCGGAACAGGGAGGAAACCCATTTTGCATCTGTCTGCAGCCTGATTCTGACCCCTATAATGCGGAACGTACTTCTGTCCACAACTATTTCTATCCGTTTCGCAAAGACCCTCGTCTCTGCTGCAAAGAAGTTTTGGACCCCAAAAAAGGTAAACTGGAAAACGCTAAAATAAGAGAAGACGCTAACGAAACGAATCTAACGCTCCATATTGTTTATGCACCGGGGATAATGGTCTCCGTAGAAGTTGCTCTCAGGGAAGATTTTACGCGTTGGCAGATTTCAGTTACTAACCGAACCCAAAAAGACCTGCAGGTTGTAACTATTTTCCCCTACTTTTCCGGCTTATGCTTGGGTGAAGACATCCGCAAAAACCGGGGTATTCTTCCCTGGGAAGCCGGAAAAACAAACTGGGCATTGGAAGACGCCGGGGGTGTTTATGGTTGTTCCTATGGTTGCAGTATGCCTGTTCAAGGCATCTTTGACCCGGAGACAAGACAGGGCTTTGGTTTATTCGTAGAAGATAAGCAATGTACCAATAAACTTGTCCAGCGCGACAAAAGTGCTTTAAGGGTGACCTACTACCCGGTTGACACGATTCCCCCCGGCACAACTAAAAAATACCCGACGACCAGTGTGCTGGTTTATAACGGTGACTGGAGATACCTGGCAAAACAATACCGAAAATGGTTTGATAAAGCCTTTAAAAAAGTTGTAGTTCCCCAATGGTTTACTGACATTGACCGCTACGGCGGCGGCATAAAATGCTGGCT
>JAHJRE010000247.1 GCA_018831055.1 Bacteroidota bacterium | reverse complement strand
TTTTTTTTATGGGGGTTGTCCGTGACTGCGTTAAAAATACTGTGGCGGAAGCCGGCGTGACAAAGCCTAAACCTTCACGGCGGGCCTCCCGTTCATCCGCTAAGGGCCTACTCATAATTTAAATAACATTTAATTTGGCCAACTGTATTATCTAAAGCTCGCGATATTTCCATTCAGGCGGCCAAATGCCTTATTTATAGCACGTATGTTGGCTTTTTCATGATATTATTAGCCTTGACATTCTGATTCTAATGGGCTAATAATATCATTATGAAAACGCCAAAATATAACTCAGCCGATATCAAGTTGTTCTTTGAAAAACACAAGATCGCTACCCTCGATCAGCTCAAACAAGCGATGGATAACCCGTCACGCTGCACCATCTTTCGTAAACTGGAAGAATTGCATTACATCAGCAGCTATTCTCACCGGGGCAAATACTATACCTTAAAATCCATCGCACGATTTTCCGACCGGGGGCTTTGGAGTTTTCAATCCGTCCGGTTTTCGTGCTTTGGCAATTTGCTTAAAACTTCTGAAACGCTGGTGCATGATTCCGATGCCGGTTACACTGCCACTGAACTCAAAGATATTGTTCAGGTTAAAACCAAGCATGCGCTTTCTCAATTATTTAATGACGGCCGCCTTCATCGGGAAAAAGTGGATTCAGCATTTGTTTATTTTTCTGCACAAAAAGAGACGGCACAAAAACAGGCAAAAGCCCGGAAAACACTTATACAGGAGTCCCCGGCCGCTTTAATCGTGTCCAATCCGGATTTAGCCACGGATGAGGCCAAAGCTGTTCTGATATTGTTTTGCAGCATGCTAAACGAGAAACAACGGCGATTATATGCCGGACTGGAGTCCCTGAAGCTTGGCCATGGTGGCGATGCATATATCGCTTCCATATTGGGAATGGACCCGCATACCGTGGCAAAGGGGCGCAAGGAACTGATGGATGCGGATCTAACTGAAACCGACAGGATCAGAGCGCCGGGAGCCGGTCGGCCGTCCCAGGAAAAAAAACGCCGGAAATCATGAACGCGATTGCTCAAATTATGGAATATGAAACAGCCGGCGACCCAGTCAGCGGATGCAAATGGACCCGCAAAACCACGGGAAAGATTGCAAATCAACTTAAACGGCTGGGCATCAACGTATCGCCTAATACTGTGGGCAAGCTGCTTAAAAAAATGGGATTCTCGCTTAGAAAAAACATAAAACGGCTTGAATCCGGGCTGAGGAATCCACCTGCGCCCCATGTTCGGGATCATCAGTTTCGCTATATCCGACGCCAAATCAAAAACTATGCAGCCAATGGTTTGCCTGTGATCAGTGTGGATACAAAAAGCCGTGAGTTGATCGGGCCGTTTTGCCAACCGGGAAGTGTGTGGAGCCAAAAAGCGACACCGGTTCTGGACCATGATTTTCCATCTGATGCAAAGGGCGTAGCCATACCTTACGGCATTTATGATTTTTGCAGAAACGAGGGTTTTGTCAACCTTGGGACCAGCCGGGATACTGCCGAATTTGCCGTTGCTTCCATCAGCAGATGGTGGCAAACGACTGGGATGGTCAATTATCCCGAGACCGATAATTTGCTGGTACTGGCCGATTGCGGAGGAAGCAATGGCTATCGGACACGGCTTTGGAAGCATCAGTTGCAAACCAGTTTGTCTGATCGCTTTAATCTGTGTGTGAAGGTTTGTCATTATCCTCCGGGAGCTTCGAAATGGAATCCGATTGAACACCGAATGTTTTCATTTATCAGCAATAATTGGGCTGCCCACCCGCTGACAGACTATGAAACCGTTTTAAAATTTATACGCACGACCAAAACATCAAAGGGTCTTAAAATTCGGGCCGCCTTAAGCACCAAACAGTACCAAAAAGGCCTTCGCATCTGTGACCAGAAAATGAACGCTATTAACTTGAAGCATTATACCCAGCGGCCAAATTGGAACTACTCAATTACTCCTGGGCAAAATGTGAATTAATTTTTGCGTGGAACCTTAGGGTATCCCGTCCTTATTATTAGTTCGTTACCTCGCATTTTGAATTCAAGTTTAATGTATATCAGCGTTATAGCTATTCACGATAACAGTTATTTTCTATGGTATATGGGAAATAAAGTAGTTCTTATTTTTTCTCACACATCTTTCTGAGGCTTAAAAGCCTATGAAAATTTACGGAAATTTAGAGGGTGCATACTCATTTTGAAATAGGACCTTATGGGCCAATATCTTGGTGATACTTTCCCTCTTCCGTGCGTATCAATCGCTGGTTGATATACCTAAACAAGCTTTGGCAAAGTGGTACGCACGAACTTACTTTTTATTTCCTTTATCCCTTTTATTGTCTATCTCAGGATCATACTCTTCTCCTTTTTTCCACATGCCATATAATGCTGCCAACATACTT
>JAHJRE010000246.1 GCA_018831055.1 Bacteroidota bacterium | reverse complement strand
GATGGCCCGGCCGCAGGAACTGCCACGTTGTATCGGCGCCGGTCAGTGGGTGACTGCGTGTCCTTTGCTGGCCGGTCTTTAGGTCAAACGCCCAGGGTTCAGCAATGACCATACCGCCGATGATAAGCGGACGATGGCGATAGTTGGCGTCTTTGGCCCAAAGAACCTCACCACTTTTGGCCGAGAGGGCCACCAGCCGACGCTGTGAGAATTCGCCCGAAAGGAACTGACTCCAATAATGACCGTTCGCATTGGCCCCGCACAGGACCACGACGCCGTCATGGTACATCGCCGTCAGTTCGCCGCCGCCTATTCCAATATTGCTGCAGTCGGTTACATCTACAGCCCTTTCCCAGAGCTTCCCACCCGTCTGAGCATCCAGCGCAACGGCAAGGCGCACATCGAGTTTCTTATGGGCTGTTTCTGCTTTTTTGGCCTCTTCGGGGCTAAGGTTCATCAGATGTGTTTTGTCTTGCTGCAGTAACTGCTGCCGCTGCTGCGGCGTCAGCGAGCTGTCAATGAAAAACAGCCAGCCGTCCCCGGCAGCGATAGTCAGGTTAATGATGTTCCGCCGTAAGGCGTCCCCAAGCGGACTGCCCCCGTAATTCCACAGCGTCTCGCCGCTCCGCGTATCAATGGCGAAAATCGAATCCGAGATGCCTGTTCGTTTCATCGCGCTGCCATAAAGGATGCCGTCAACGTAAGCGAGGTATCCCCACTCCCCGCTTACGCGGGGACAAGCTTGCCCCTGCGAAGGCAGGGGTGAGCCGCCTTGAGGTGCAGCAGGCATATTGTAGGTCTGGCGGGTCTGTCCTGTCTCAGCGTCGAGCCGCAGACATTTATCGCCGAGGGCAACGAAGAAACTATCTTCGCAGGCGGCTAAGTTGCCGCACTCACTTTTCTTCAGTTGCGTCCGCATCGCACCGGGTATATCGCGCTTCCACAGCAGAACGCCGTTGTAAGAATCATAGGCCATTACGACGTTTTCACCCTGGATGAATAGCCTGCCATTGACCGCAAGAGGCGCAGCGGCAGCGTTATGGCGATTAACCATAGGGGCCGGCCCGGGGTCGCCAAACCACAGCAGGCCTAACGGACCGGCTACGATTCGGTCGTCACTACAGGCGGTATTGCCCGGCCCGGCATATTGGTGTGTCCATTTGCCTGCTCCGGGCAGTGCTCCGCGTTTGAGAGTCGCCCAGCAGCCGTTGGTTTGGCTGATTCGGCATTGTCCTAATTCCAGCCGCCTCAGCCACCGGCTGAGCTGCTCGGAAGAGACGGCGCCTGCCTTTCCAGGCGCATTGGCCGGCACGCCAAGACAAACAGCACCGCCGCACGGCTTTAGATGCCGCACAAGCTCCTCAGGGTTACCGGGTATCTTTCCGGTCAGCAGCAGGCTGTCGGAGACAATCAGGTTGGCAAAGTAGTTCGAGTACGGCAGGTTCGAAAGATTACCCTCATCAATGGTTACACGCTGGCCGTATAGGCCCGCCGCATCCAGGGCCAACCTCGCTGCAGCGGCTTTTTCCGGATCGGGTTCGACCCCGATAATGGTCAGGTCAGTTCGCCGCGCCAGTTCCCAGGCCAGACGGCCACGTTCGGCGCCGACCACAAGGCAATAGCCCTTTGTAACACCGGTCTCCATAACAATTGCTTCGGCGGCCGCCTCGTAAGCTGCGGTCAGCTCGTCTTGAGGGTAAGGGTTCGCTGCATGCCTGACGTGCGGGCTGGGCACCGGGGCTTTCGGTTTTGCCACTCGCTTTGCAGCAAAGCAATAGATTTTGCCTGTATCCGTGCTGACGTAGGCTCGGCCGTTGGCGACGGCCAATCCCCGCGCTTTGCCATCGACTTGCGCCTCCCAGACGGCCTGGCCGTTGTCCCTGCTGAAGGCATTGACCTGCCCCTGCCCACCGGCAAGCACCAGGTTGGCAGTCAGTATCAATTCCGAATCGCACTGGCTTGGCACGCGCCACCGGAGGGTCGGCCCAATATTCTCACTGCGGTGCCGGCTTAGTTCTTCTTCTGCAGTTTTTAATTGCTGTTCCTGCTTTTTCCGTTCCTCGCCCTTGGCGCTCCTGAGGCTGCTTCGAAGTGACTTTATCTTGT
>JAHJRE010000245.1 GCA_018831055.1 Bacteroidota bacterium | reverse complement strand
TTACCGTTGTCGTGTAAAAATATCCGGTAGGAACTCCACCGGTTGACCATTTACCCGGTGATGATGTGGTGCCATCAACATATGATTCAAAATCTTCCCACCAAATTGTAGAAGGAGCACTTCCAAGTTGATACGGACCGTCGGTGAGAACGGTTGACTCATTTCCCCATTTATCCACGGCAACGACTGCGATATAATAATTGGTTGCCCCGACAAGATCTTCGCCCTCATTTTCAGTTGTAAGCGTTACCGAAACGCTGTCAATTACTTTTGTCTGCGCTTCGGGACGAATACAGGAATCCTCATCGACAGTTCCGTCGCCGTCATCATCGCTATTGCCGTCGCCGTCAATGTCTCCCCGCGGGTCCTCATTCAGTGCTCTATCGCCATCCTGGTCAATCATATCTCCGATTGCGGCATTATCAGCAATAGCACTTCTTGAAATAAAAATATAATATCTTGAAAAATCTGCTGTCGCCCCAGGTTTTGTCCATGAAACAGCGAATGAATTGGCGCCGGGTGTAACTGTAAGAGATGTCGGAGGATTTGGCGGAGTGTCATCGTGCGTTTCGGTGACTGAAGTATTATCGCTTGAACCTTTACCCGCCCAGATAGCAGTAGTGTGGTAATTAGTATGAAACTCCTTTACAAATTCTCTTGCTAAACGGAAATCGTTTATCAGGATAAAATTTTCATCACTACCGGGATCACTTTCTGCTGACGACTGGCTTGCATTAACGGAACCGAGACCGACCCAATCCATATCAATTATCCAGTGTTTGTGGTGATGTTTGTAATTATTCGGATTTAATGTTTCCCGGATAAAACAACCGCCTGCATCAAAATCTGCTTTTCCGCCTGAGCCGACTGCTCCCGCATCAATGCTGTCATATACGCCCTCAACCTGAACGCCTGCTCCTGCACGGGTTATGCAGGATGCCTCCGCAGGTCTTCGTGTGTTTGCAAAACCATATAAATTGGTAATTTCAAAAAATATGCTTTCGGTTGCCGTATCAAGAATAGAAACAAGTCCGTTTGCGGTTGTTCCGGTTCCTGCCCATGGCAGGTCTTCCCCGCCGAAGAAAATTCTTACTTCCACATTGTTTGGCATAGTATAAACCCGAGTAGTTTTTGTTCCCGTATTGAATGTGTCGCTCCACATTTCATCAAATTCCGAAAGATAATTCTGAGTTATTTGTTGGTTATATATAATGAGGTAAGAGTTGTTTTGGGCAGTCCAGCCGCCTCCTGAAAAGTTTCCGCTACCCATTAGAGTTGCTGCTTTTGCGGCATCGTTCGGGTCTCTGATGATAAATTTATTATGCATAATTTCAGATGCAGATGTGTCGCTCCGAAGTTTTGCCAATCCGTTTGCAACCGTCTGTTCAATATCGGTAGAAAGCGGAGTAACTCCGTCTCCGATAACCCGTGTTGCATATGTCGGATTTAGTAAGTTTAATTGGTTTTCAACTGCGTTTACGCTTCCCTGTGTTCCCCAGGAATAATTTGCAACATAGCACATAGAAGAAGTTCCTGCCATAAATTGGTCTAAGGAAGCGCCCTGCGATGTATCAGCAGCACCTGCCCCATTAGTGACATTATCACCTTGACCGAAAATCATCTTCCAAAACGGTTTTGCGGAAAGATGGGTAAAAAGTAAGTAAGTGAGTAAGAGTAATGTAGCAGCAAAGCGAGGCTTTGCTAAAACCAAAAACCAAAATCTTTTTGATAATTTCATAAATTCCTCCATTAATACCACTGAACTGACACGGAACTCACACACAGAACTGACTTGGAACTGTTCTGTGTCTATGGAGTTTACCCCGATGTTTATAGGGGTGTTCCTTTGTTCCGTGCCTGTTCCGTGTGTCTCTTGAAAATAAAAAAGCAAATTTTGTGCAGTCGCTCGTCGGAAGTTATAGAACATTTGTTCTATAACTACAAGCAACCGCAAAAAATCTGCTTCCATCAAAAAATTATAGCCGCAACTCTGATATATAATGATGACACGGGCAGAAGACAATCGTGAAATCCGTTGCCCTCAGGCATTGCACTTTCAGTGCATAGTTTACCGGGTTCTTTTGCCATCCGCCCAGAAAAGAATTTTTTACCGTTAAAGTTTTTGGTAACGATAGATTTTCAAGTAGTAAAGGTGTCTGTGAAATCGTTGTTTTATCTTCGGTCGCTTTTTTTACAATATCTGAAATGGCAAGTTGGCTTTGTTCGGATGCAGATGCTGTTTTTAGAATTTCGTTATATGAAAAGGATGCCTCACACCTGCCTTTTAAGGCAAAAAACAAAACACATAAAACAATAAGGATAGTCAGTATTTTTTTCATATATTCTATTGGTGTCTATGAATTTCTTCCCAATG
>JAHJRE010000244.1 GCA_018831055.1 Bacteroidota bacterium | reverse complement strand
CAAGCGGAATTTTTACAAGCTCCTCATCCTTTTAATATCCGCAGAATTGTTTTGCAGAATGTATCGGTCCGGCAGATCCGGCGTGCACGGCAGTTTTGCCGATTTATCCGCTTGCCTGCAGGAGGAGTCATAACCGATGTGCGGTATCGTCGGATATCTTTCCCGGTCAGAGCATACAGATCCGTCCGTCTGCCTTCATGAGGCCGTTTTGATGTTGAAACATCGCGGACCGGACGATCATGGCATCTGGTTGGACACGCAAGCCGGTTTCGGTGTGAGTCGTCTTGCCATTCAGGACCTGAGCGCCAACGGACATCAACCGTTTCTGAGTGAAGATAGAAGATATGTGGTCGCTTATAATGGAGAGATCTACAATTTCAAATCGATTCGCGAACAACTGTTGAAACAAGGAGAAAGATTCGTCAGTGAAACCGATACCGAAGTTTTGCTGAAGCTATATCGGCAATACGGAAACCGTTGCCTGACAAAGCTGAACGGTATGTTTGCCGTAGCTATTTATGACACAGTGAAAAAAAAACTATTTTTAGCCAGGGACAGATTCGGTATTAAGCCCTTGTATTTGTTTTATGATCCCGGTGGCATTTATTTTGCCTCCGAGATGAAGGCGTTTCTGCCGTTTGTAAAAAAACTCGGATTGACCTGGGAGATCGAGGACCGGTGTCTGTATGAATATGCGCTGTTTCGCTATGTCAGCGGGGCCGATACGCTGGTACGGCGTGTCAAACGGTTCAAGCCCGGACATTGGATGGAGATTTTCCATAACGGCAACATAACCGAACAGCCATTCTATGATATCCGTCGAATCGGGTGGAAGCCGGAATGCATCGGGCAGACATCGGATGAAAACCGATGGGTTGAATGTGTAAGAGACCGGCTAAAAGAGAGCATACGACTCAGAATGATCAGCGATGCCCCCATCGGTGTGGCATTGAGCGGCGGAGTCGATTCTTCACTGATAACCGCCCTCATGAGAGAACTTCACAACGGAGACATCCGGACCTATTCGATTGTTTTTAATGAAAAACGACAGGCCGGCAGGTGCATCGACGAGTCCGAATTCAGCAGTTATGTGGCAGATCGTTTCGGCACCCGCCATCGTCAGATTGTCCTCGATCCAAAGTTTTTTACCGATACGTATCCCCTTGCCGTCTGGCACAACGATGAACCGATCAATTTCCCCAACTCCATGGGCGTGTACCTCTTTTCAAAGGTTGCGGCGGATGAGGTCAAAGTCCTGATCGGTGGAGAGGGGGCGGACGAGGTGTTTGCGGGTTACGACTATTTCAAGCGGAACAGGTCCCTATACACGCTCAAAAACCGATTTGCACGCGTCAGCGATATCGAAAATCTGATCCGGTTCAACAGTAGGGAATTGGATTTCCGGCAGGACTTAATCGATAACAGCGGATTTGATTCGGGAGTCAATCGAGAGATATATTACAGTATCCACACATACCTGCAGACAGTTGAAAACCGTCTGGATAAAATGTCCATGGCGGCCGGCATTGAGATGCGGGTTCCTTTTTTGGATCACAATGTTGTGGAAGCGTCCCTGAGTCTGCCGGACCGTTTGAAACTAAACGGTCTAACAACAAAATATATCATCAAACAACTGGCCAGTCGCTATCTTCCGGAAAAGCAGATTGCAAGGCCGAAGGTAGGGTTTTCGATCCCTCTCAATGAGTGGCTGCACGATAAAGCATATCTCGGGAAATACGTATCGATCCTAAAGGAAGAGAAGTCGATGAAACGTCCATACATCAAAGCCGGTGGACTCGACATGCTCTTGAGACAGTTTCACGGTAGAGAAGACACATTCGAATATTCCATTGCCGGGAGGGTTTGGATACTCATGAATCTCGAATTGTGGGTCAGAACATTTATAGAAGAAAAAAAACCGTTGGACGGCTCTCCCGACCAATCCGTGTTGTATGGATGATCCGATACTTCACCTTTGAGAAGGGACAAAGGCATGAACCGAACCCCGTATGAGAAAATCGACGTGTTTCAAAAGGAGATGTTCAGGCCGCTCACCCGGTTGAAAGATGTAATACCACTGGAAACACCTTACAGCATCGTCGTCGATCCGTCCAATCTCTGCAATTTCAGATGCGCTTTTTGTCCCACCGGCGATTCCGGACTGTTGAAGAAGATCGGCCGGCCCAAGGGCAACATGCCCCTGTCCCTTTTTCAGAAAATTATCGACGATATTTCGGGTTTCCGGGATTCACTCAAAGCCCTTTGGCTGGTTAAAGACGGCGAACCCCTGATGAACCCTGATTTTGGAAGGATGATACGATATGCCAAGGAGAGCGGAATTGCGGATGTCATCAAAACCACCACCAACGCTTCGCTTCTCGATGGGGAGCGTGGCATTGAACTGATCGAATCGGGGCTCGACCATGTTCGAATTTCCGTTGAACAGATCACGGATGACGGGTATCGGCGCGTTACCCGGAATTATTCCGATTATGGCAGAATCAGAAGAAACGTGACAATGCTGTTTAATGAAAAAATCAAGCGAAGAAGCAGACTGACAGTACACGTGAAAATACTCGATATCGATCTCACCGATACGGAAAAGGAAAAATTCATTCATGACTTCAAAGACATTTCGGATTCCTTGAATATTGAGACATTAATGGGATGGAGTAGATCCGAAGTTAAGGATTTTACGCTTGGAAAGGCCGTTGAATATGGTATGAGCAGTGCCGTCCCATTGAAAAGAGACAGAAAAATATGTCCGGAACCCTTTAAAACATTGTCCGTCAACTTCAACGGGGCTGTGTCGGTATGTTGTGTGGATTGGAGTTTCGGAACGGTGGTGGGTGATGTCACCAAGGAAAAAATCGGGGACATCTGGAATGGACCCAGACTCCATGAATTCAGGATGAAACACCTTCAGGGCGATCGCCGCACAATTTCGAGCTGCGCCAATTGCCAATACCTGCAGGGCATACCCGCTGAATCGGATATCGACGATTTCGCCGAGTCGGTCCGCGAAACATTGAAATGCCGAAATTCCTAAGACCGCAATACCTTCCGGAAGCAGCATTGATATTTGAGCGGTTTCCCAAAAAGCGTCCGTCTCTGCCGCCAGAAATTGAAGCGATCTATACTCCCTATTACCAACGGATTCAGGGCGGAAAGACGTTGGCTTCCGCCGTGTCTCGAAAGATGGAATCATGGGTTCATAAACAGGTGGCCAAAGATGTTCTGCATAAATCCCAAATAGGATCGACTTTGGAGATAGGCGCGGGATGCCTGAATCAGTTGTCTTTTGAGCCGGAAATCGGCCCGTATGACATTGTCGAACCGTTTCGGGATTTATACGAGGATTCGAAATACTTGCATCGCATCCGAAATGTCTATACCGATGTCAGCGAAGTACCTAAAAATCACCGATATGACAGAATCACCTCGATTCAGGCATTTGAACATATATGTAATTTGCCCGAGGCGGTAGCCAGGATCAGCTTGTTGCTTAAATCGGAAGGAAGGCTTCGGGTAGCAATACCCAGCGAGGGACATTTGTTGTGGTCGCTGGCCTGGCGATTGACATCGGGTTTGGAATTCAAGATCAAGTACGGCTTTAATTACGCCCTGTTCATGAGACATGAGCATGTAAATACAGCCCGGGAGATCGAGGCAGTTCTGCGATATTT
>JAHJRE010000243.1 GCA_018831055.1 Bacteroidota bacterium | reverse complement strand
GTAGGGTGTATCTTCCGGTTTAAAAGCGACTCTGCCTGCTCGAGCAGATTACCTGCAAAAACCACCGCTGTGGTGGTACCATCGCCGACCTCCTCTTCCTGGGTCTTAGCCACCTCGACCATCATCTTAGCGGCAGGGTGCTCGATCTCCATCTCATCTAGGATTGTCACCCCATCGTTGGTTATCACTATGTCTCCGACTGAATCAACGAGCATCTTGTCCATCCCCTTGGGACCCAGGGTTGTCTTGACCGTGTCGCTCACTGCCTTTGCCGCAGTTATGTTGTTTTTCTGCGCCGTTGCTCCTGTGGTGCGTAGGGTACCTTCAGGTAGGATCAGCACAGGCTGACCTCCTAATTGCGCTATTCCGTTTGGAATTATCTATCACCTCACGTTCTTTACAAGAATTAGTTTATTCCAGGCAAACCTTTTTAAGTCTTATGGCCTGTAACTCGACCCCCAGACGCTTTAAAAGTTTTTTATACTTGGCACTTTCCAGTCTTAGTGGGCCGGTAGCTTAGCCTGGTTAGAGCGTCGAAACCGCCTTGAGAGTGGTTAGCGTAGGTCTTATAAGGCCACTGAGCCAGTGGCTCAGGTCAGAGCACCGGGCGTAGAAGCCGAAGGTCAAGGGTTCAAATCCCTTCCGGCCCACCTGAGGGCCCGTGGTCTAGCCTGGTCTAGGACGCCATGCTCACATCGTGGAGATCGTCGGTTCGAATCCGACCGGGCCCACTTAACCTTATTAGGGTCTGAGGACCCTAAGTCTAGATTGTGCTCGTATCTTTCATACCACTAGCCTGCTTGGTCCTCTACTTCACCCCAGCGGGCAGGCTTTTCGTCTGGGGAAGGTTCTTTCACGAGCTCTCTCACTACGCC
The DNA here is from genome assembly GCA_018831055.1 of Bacteroidota bacterium. Taxonomy (NCBI): domain Bacteria; kingdom Pseudomonadati; phylum Bacteroidota; species Bacteroidota bacterium. Next base: position 1,128 of record JAHJRE010000243.1, on the reverse strand, counting down.
TTCCTGAGGCTCTTCGGGGTTAAGGTCAGTGAGGTTAGGTGGCTCAGCTGGGTCCGCTACGAAGCGATAGGCAGCTTCTGGAAGCAGCTCTTGGTAGCCTGGGCTCCCTTCACGGTCAACCTGGGACTCGCCAGCCTGCTAGTTTACCTCGCAAAGGCTACGCCCTTTCTCCCGCTCGCGGCCTTCTTCGGGTCAGGCTTGTGCCTGCATGCTGTTCCCTCAGCCAGAGATGCCCGGAACACCCTACACACTTTCTTTGGGGTTTTCAGGGGTAAGGGCAGCCTCGGAGACTATCTCCTCCTGGCCCTCGGTATTGCTACTCTCCTTGGCGGGTCGCTTTCCCTTGGCCTGTGGCAACTGGCCATCCTAGGCGCTCTTGGGGTCGTTTTCATTGCAGCTCTGGTGCTCACCCCAGCTGGCGTGGTTGGAGTAGCTCTTTTCTACTCACTGCTAATCCTTTCACTGGGTGGCCTTTTTGATCTGGTAAGCCTGTGGAGAGGGTTACGTGCCCTCATGGGGTGGTTGGTCTGAGGCTCGCTGAAACGCTCAGGGGAAAGTTAACGCTCGTAATCGGCGCTACTGACACAGGAAAGACGACCCTCATCAAGCATGCAGCAGGCCTAATTGGTGAAAAACCTGCCATTATCGACGCCGATATAGGCCAGGGTTGGATAGGACCTCCACTCAGTCTGGGGCTCGCTATCATAAGTGAAAAGAGCCAGCTTAAGACGCCCAACCCCCTAGCCATTGAGCTTTCCAGTAGGTATAACCTGGCGGCCAACCTGGACGAGCATGCTTGCTTCCAGCAGCCAAGCTCGTTTACAGACGAGTTAGCCCAGCAGAAAAGCGAAGGAGCCAGGTAGCCCGCAGACGAGCAAGACTAACACCGGTGAGGCGCTTTGACTCGTTTAAGGCAACTCAGCTAAGGGTCCATCCGAGCCTTGGTGAGATTTAAAAAGCTGCTAAGTCTCTGAACCTCTAGTGGGCCCGTGGTCTAGCCTGGAAGGACGCCACCTCGGCAGGGTGGAGACTGCTTTGCCTTTCGCAAAGTAGCCACATATCCCGGGTTCAAATCCCGGCGGGTCCACTACCAAATTCCGCTTAAGCCCGCGACCTTCTTCTTTATTC
>JAHJRE010000242.1 GCA_018831055.1 Bacteroidota bacterium | reverse complement strand
TGAGCACAAAAAGTCTACAGAAAATGAGCATATATTCAAACATCGGAGCCGTATCAGAGTTTGCGTTACCTTTCAGCCTGTCACGGATGACGGTAATAGCCCTGGGGCTGGTGTTAACTCTTTATGGATGGAAAAAGGAGGACTAGGTGATGGCGAGCTACATAGTTGAGAGGAGACAAAACAGTTGATGAACGGTAGAAATTTAACAGTCTTCATTGTTTTTGGCTTAGCTTTGAGTCTGGGAATCGCTCAGTTGCAACTCTTTTCCTTAGTAACCGTGAACGTTGGAAAAGAATACGTGGAAGGTTTATGGATCACCGACAGTACGAAGCAGCCTCAACTCTTTAGAACTCTTACTGCAGCAACAATAGATATCAAACCTGGAGGGCTGTTTGTGGGAGACGTCTATTTTGTTTATCCCCAAGACATGTCTATCATCGGAGACGATGTCTTCAATGCCGTCGTGGTTGCTCCGAAGGAAATTCAGGAAACGCTTGAGATCCACTGGGTTGACGTTGGTAAACACCCACCAACATCACCGGAGGACGGTTTTGCGTTAATGCACTTATATCGCTCTAAAATGAATTTGCTTGGATCCAGTGTCAGTTCAGGCAGCAGAGTCAGTAAAGTGTTTGTCGGGGGTGATGGTGTTGAATACAACGAGTGGACTATCCGTCTTTCTGGTTTTGCCTTTATACCTGAGGGTCCACGGCTTCTAATATTAGTTAGGGAAATTGAGACGGTGTTTCAGACACTAGGTTTCATTAGGATACGAGTGGATCATGCTTATGTCTCTACACAACCATCGCAACCATCGCAACCAGATTTGCTTTCCTCTTGGTTCAAAGTTCCAAACGGGTATGACTTTTTGATAGGCTTCGGGGTTTCATTTCTTTTAGTTATGAGAAGAAAAGAGGAGGTGTAGGGGTTGAGGCGGACGGCTGTTTTTTTGTTGCTGGGTATAACCTTAACTATGTTTTTTGCACGAACTGGTTTCTTACACACCCAAGGAACTAGTGTACTTAGTGTGTTACAAAAACATGAGAACGTTAGATTTTTTACTCTCACGACAGCTACGATGACGGTATATACATATGCAGAGATGGGGACCCCAAGTTACTTCATATCTCCCAAAGATAAGTCGTTTATAGATACAAACGATATTGAAGTCACGGTCGTTACACCAAAATATATGGCACTGTGGAACGCCAGCACCCAAAGTTTCATCAAAGACACCGAATTTCCCCTCATAAACGTAGCAGTTTTCTTAGTTGATGTCCACTTTGGTGATGCGTCAGTTAGCATTGATAAAATATTGGGAACTTACAGTAATATTAAACGGGGAACAAATAGGCTAGGGGAAAGTTCGATGCCTGTAAGAACCTTTATCATGGACGATGGATACGAATATGCAGAATGGAAAATACAAACAAAAGGCCTCGCTTACTATCCTGAAGGTTTATGGTATCTAACTTTAGTGAACTACTACGCAGACTCCCCAGATCCTGTTATAGTCAATCAAATTGGTGTAAGATTAACTTATGATTATATACCCCCAACACAACCCGAAGCAAAGCTACCAGAATGGCTTCCCATGATACCAACCCTGTATGATGTTTTGGCGGGGTTCGGGATCGCGCTATTTTCAACTCACTTAATGAAAAACAAATTTGAAGATTGGTGACAAACAGGTATGGCAGAGGAATGGCAGAAAAACCGGATAATACTCATAGTTGTAGCTATATTTCTCTTTGCGGGCTTCGCAAAATTCTCAGAACAAGTCTCACATCCTACTGTGATGACTCTTGGGGTAGCCACCACGATTCCTATTTTGCCTGTGGCCTATGTGGATGAAGGGGCTTTCCCAGAGGTACCTGGAAGTCATAGAGCTTACAGCTACGTCGCACTCAAGCTTGTAAGTGGATCGAGTTACAGCAAATCTGTTGAACTTGTTGCATGGACACCGGATTTTTATATCGGTAGCAATGGTGAAAAAGTATCGGTTCTCAAAGTTGAGTTCTTTT
>JAHJRE010000241.1 GCA_018831055.1 Bacteroidota bacterium | reverse complement strand
TGCCGCCGACGGTCTTCCGGGAACGACAAACCGTCAAAAACTCCACTTATGAATTGTCTACTTGACAGGGAAGCTTACCAGGGGATGCAAGCGCCTTTTCTTGACGAAAAGACAAAGGAACGCGGTGATCAGATCGTGCCCAAAATGATTGCACGTTATTCGGTGTTATGGCGGGATTTTGACTTACAAAGGCAGCGGCGGGGGTATTATACCCCCGTCCGACCTGTAATCTATTGTACTGAGTTATCTAAATAGAGGTGGGGGGATCGAACCCCGTACTCGCGTTGTGGCACAATGATTTGCCCTATATTGTGGCCATTTTTGGGTGGTTTATTTCAACAGCAACATCTTTTTCGTTGCGACATAATCGCCTGCCTGGAAACGATAGAAGTAGACGCCCGTTGATACCGGCTGTCCATTCGTTGATTCGCCGTCCCATGTAATGGAATACGTGCCTGCCGATTCCTCTCTTTCAACCAGAGTACGAACTTTCCGACCTAGCAGATTGAAGATCTCGATCCTGACATTGCTCCGCTGTGGCAAGCTGTACTCAATTGTAGTGACCGGGTTAAACGGGTTCGGGTAATTCTGTGATAGCTCGAATCGGTACGGCAGTCCACCAGCCGGATCGTCATTCACGCCAACGATAACATCGTTATACAATATCATCGAGTCATCAGCGACATAGTCATGGTTGTAGTCAAGGTAGATGGCACAGGAATCGAGAGTAAGGCCGGACCAGTGCGGTGTCAAAATATGTGCTACTCCCGCTTCCAACGGGATATCGTGAGCGCTGAAGGTCCACTCTCCATCTGCTGTCTTCACCTGTCGTATCCAGAATCGATAGCTCCGCGCGACCCCCGGATTGTCCAAATACCACCCATTGGTATCCAGTGGCTCAAGGCGAATCGATTCGTCAGGAAAGAGACCAAGGCTGTCGATAATTACCGCCCGCTCCCCATCCGCGAGCGTACGAGCCATGCGTAAGACGATCTGTTTAGCGCTGGCATCAGGGTTACCGATGGTGAGGCCATCATCAAGTGTGAGACTATCGACTTGAGTCGAATCAACATCGGCACGGCTGTATCCAACATAGAGCGAATCGTAGTAATAACCGATCCGCGCTGAGTTCTCTTTTAGTTTAGAGATGGCACATCTATACGACTGATCCGGCACAATCATCCGGTATGGCAGACCATCGGAGGCATGCATCGTCGGCAACACAATCGCGTTTGCGATTGAGTTGAAACCGCCATCAGATCCATACCCGATTGAATCGCCGACAGTGTCATAAGCGGCAATATAGCCATCGTTCGGGAAGATAATTTCTATATTGCCGGAACGCTCGCCGCTCTCTTTTGCGAGAGCGGCGTACGCTGCCGGTGAGCTGGTCAACTCCGGCACTTCCAAACTGCTGTTGATCGGATTATCGAGAATGAAATAGTTGCTCCCTCCCCACAGAATCATCTCCGGATAACCCCAGACATTATTAACAGTGTCAACGTCGATATATTTTAGATCGTCGCCCTGGTAATTGGGGTCGTAAATAAACACTTTGACAAGAGACGGATTAGGATCGCTGGCAACTTCGTACGGATAGACCGAGTGTGCCGCCGTTCCCTGCTGATTGGCCAGGTACAAGGCTGCGAGTTTTTCGTTGGTACGATCCATGAGCGCCACCCGCAGTTGCTCCACCGTTGCCTTAGGAGTCGCGGCATAGTACTGTTTGAGATACTCGTCATGCTGTTTTCCGAACACATGCAGGTATGACACATTGATAAACTCCCTGACTTCGTCCGAAATACTCATAGTGCCAAGGTTATCAGGGAATCCTAAATACCCCCACCGGGTAGCCAGGCCGCTTTTGTTGGAAAACGCCAGCGCGGCACTGTTAACCATGCCATAACAACTGCCGTTGAACGGTTTGCTGATATCGGCCCAGCGATCAACGGCGCGTAACACATACGCTAGTCCGCTCCCGGTCGTGTAGTAGCATTGGTCCACACCGAACGCCTCGACAAAGATCGGCCAGCTCGGAAAGGCACTGGGAGACATTATGGCAAACGGATAAGCGTTGCTACTGGATGGATACTCACGTCCGGTGTACGGATCGGTGCCGGTAAGATAATCGTACTGTTGCCACCATGACTCCGGCCAGAGATTTGCCGTGGAATTACTAAACGACCAGCCGTCGCTTGAAGGGGCAAATTGCTCATACGAACTATCCGCCGCCACCCTGGTCAGACAGTACGTCTTGATATGAAAGTAATCGGTCTCGTTACTGTAGCCGGAACCGCCGGCATCACTCACCCGAATCCTGGTCCGGTACGACAACGTCTGCGGGACTGTCCATGAGAAAACAGCCGGATTCGCCGCTGCCGAGTTGGTGATTGTCTGCCAGGTCGGGGTCTGGCCGTTCTGAATATCCGATGCGTACTCTATCTTCACATTCTCGATACCGTACGACGCCCAGATAATATTGACCGTGCTCCCCGGGACGAGAGTAGTATCGGCCGAAGGCGACGTGACATAAATGAACAAGTCCAGCGTGTCCGGATCGAACTCATCCGCCCCTACGTCCACCGACTTTATGTCGTTCCCATCGCTGTCGATAATTCTAAGCTGGCCGTCCACATCGAATTCAGAAGTTACAAAACTGGAGTCGCCATATTCAACGGCCGGAGAGAGTTTTGTGATATGGTAATCATAGACAGTCAGGCTGTCCATTCCAATAAGAACATCCATGGCATTGCCGGCAAGATATATGGAGTCGGGTGTGTTTCGAATCACATAGAACCAGGCAGTCGTATCGACTTTGGTCGGAAGAATCGGGAGCCCCTCCAGTTTGCCAATATCGGCAAATGGACCATCGATCAGCAGCCTGGTCTGATTGCTCCCGGAGTCATAGAAACGAGAGATTATTTGCGCCTTGTAAACAGCATACAACTGTGGATTGAGATCAAGATTGGTCGCTGCGCTGTCGCCAAGCGCCTGAAGTTCCTCTATCGTGTAAAAATCGTAATCATCAGTCCGAAGATATATCTCCCGCGTGTCGTCATAGTTGTTAAAGAAAATATTCCTTGTCAGCGTTGGCATCACGCCGCCGTACCTGGCGTAGCAGTAAATGCCATAGCTATCGTTGTATGCTACGAGATTGTTGACGACGCTCCCTGTCCACTGCGGTTTGTACGGATAGTAAATCCCGTAGCCCGAATTGAAAACGGAACTGTTCCCCACAAAGTCGACCCGGCCGTTCTGTACCCCCAGTCCGGCGCCGCCGTTTCCCGCCGCGGCATTGGTTTCCACTCTTACGGCCACCGAATCACAATCACCATCGACCCATAAACCGTTCCCCCCATTTCCGTTGAAAATGTTGTTCATCACGGTGATACTATCCGCTGGCTGGCCCACGTCGATAGTCAGCCCGTCGTCAACATTACCGGATATCACCGAGTTGGTCACTTTCACTTTTAGTTCATCATCAAACGAGCGGCCAACCCCGCCGCCGATATAGATCCCTTCACTGCCGCATTGGATTATCTCCGAGCTGTCGATATGAAAGTAACCGGCGGCGGAGTCCGCCGGATTGATGCTCATTACAAACTGGATACCATCACCGGTAGAGAGATTCTGATGAATAGTACTGCCAATCACCTGCAAACTGCAAGGACTGGTGTAGTGCATATCAATACCGGCTCCCCAGAACTGCTCGATTCTGCTGTGATCGAGCAACACCCCCCCTTCACCGGCTATCGGACTGTACGTCCAGCGCACGATTGAGTGATTCTTAAGCGCCAGCTTACTTCCGATGTCGGTTTCGATTCCTCCCCAGGCATACGTTTCTGTCGGATTTTCAGACGAATAGCCATTGACATAGCCGCCGTACGCTCGGTCACCGGTGGAGGTCAGGACTGCGCTGTCAACGATCATCTCACCCTTCACCGTGATATTGGTTGTGGAACCAGGAATGAACTTAAGCACTGAGCCGGTATCGATAACCAACAAAGCGTTGGTATCAACAACTATATCCCCCAGAAAAAACGGACTGCAGTCGTTACTGGTCTTGATATAGCAGGTATCGTCAATTTTCACCATGGAGGAATTAAAAACAACGGTGTTTTGACTGTTGTTCACCGCGGTATTGCCAACCATCCCTTTCAGAACAACACTGCCGCCTACGGCCAGTACTCCGACCGACGCCGAGGAGGCATCGAATTGACAATTGCTGAATAGATTATGATTCAGGTCGAGGCTACGGATGCCGAGCAGTTGATTCGGGCTGACGGCATTGGGCATTTCGTTCCCATTGAAATAGCAGTTGTTGAGCTCTACGTCGTAACTATTGGATCTAAGAGCATCGTAATAGAGAGCGAGCACACCACTGGTTGCGGGCATCGAGCAGTTGCTCATCTTCAGATTGCCGCCGCGAATCGACAGGGAGGAGGAACTTGGAGTATAATTGAAAAACGTACACCAGTCAAACTCCAGGGTATAATCTTCAGGCGGTAAACCGGCGGGACCACCGCCAAAGTTGTTGTACATCGGCCCCAGGCATACAAAACTTATCGGGTCTCCAGCCTTCCCCTGGGCGACTACGTTGCCATTTATCTGCAACCAGGCGTCCCCCATAATTCTGATCTGAAACGGCTCCCCTCCCCCCCAACTGTTGTCTATCCCCAGGTAGCCCATCGAATTCACCGAACTGTCAGGATTGTACTCGTTTTCGATTATCACGGGCATCTCAAAAATAAAAGGGGGGCCGGGAGGTTC
>JAHJRE010000240.1 GCA_018831055.1 Bacteroidota bacterium | reverse complement strand
TTATGCCTCCAAGTTTTTAATCATGCAGCACTTGCTGGCAAGCCAAGCCAAAGTCTACGTTTTGGACCCGAACGCGGAGTACGCGGCGTTGGCCAGGCAGTTGAAAGGCGAGGTAATCAAGTTGTCCAAGGACTCGCCGTCTATGATTAACTTGTTTGATTTAGCCGGAGAAGACTACGGCAGCAAAATGCTTACCCTGATATCCGTTTTTGACATTATTACCGGGGGCTTGACGGAAAACCAAAAGGGGGTGCTAAACGAGGCGTTGACGCGGGTTTACAAGCACCGCGGCATCTTGAGCGCGGATCCGGGAACGTGGGCAAACAATCCGCCGACATTTTCAGATTTGAAGGACGTTTTGAAGGACATGGCCCGCGAGTCAAGGAAAAGCGATTATAGCTCGGATGAAAAGAGCCTTGAAGTGTTGCAAAACCGCGTTAAAATGTATTCCAAGAACGGTTTTTTCGAATTCCTTGACAAACCCACGAAAGTCAACCTTCGCAGTAACGTTATTGACTTTGATTTGAGTCAATTGCCGCCCCAAGTCAAGCAATTGGTGATGTTTTCAGTCTTGGAACTGATTTCGCGGGAAATCAAGAAAGACAAGGAACCCAAAGTCGTCCTAATCGACGAGGGCTGGAGCTTGTTACGCAGCAAAGAGGCCGAGAATTATATTCTGGATTTTATCAAGACGTCTAGGAAAAACAATGCCGCTATCGGCTTTATTACGCAGGAAATCGAGGACTTGCTTAGAAGCGACGGCGGTATTAGCATCCTTAACACGACTTCTACGAAGATATTGTTAAAGCAAAACGCCAATAACCTGGGTTTGATTTCCAAAGCCTTGGCTTTGAATGAAAAGGAGCGCGATTATCTGCTGCGGGCAGACAAAGGCCAAGGCCTTTTGATTACCGAGCAGGGCCGTTACCAATTCATTGTAACCGCGCCTCCAAAGATCCACAAATTCATTACCACTGACCCCAACGACGAAGAACCAGAATTTCCCCCGGAAACCCAGCCAATAGTCAAAGTTGACGTTTCCAAGGGCTATTACGAACTCAAAAAGCTCTCAGAGGAAGAAGCAATTGCATTGAAACGGGAAGGCTACCGGCCATTTCGCAGCATGATATTGAATGCTGGCGGCTTGCCTTGGTACTTGGTTAAAACCCAGTCCAACGAATCCGGCGAACACGCCTTGCTGTGTTACGCTATTGCAGAGGAAATCCAGAAACGAGGCGGAAAACCCGAGTTATACGCCACCGTAAGCCCGGACGTCATGTTCGAACTCGACAAAAAGACGATTGCATTTGAGGTAGAGACCGGTACTTACCTCGATCGGTTTGAGGAAAAGGAAATCAAGGCCAGATTTGCCAAAAAGAAGCAACAATGCGACAAGCTCATTGTCGTTGTTGCCGACCGTTTGGTGAAAAAGAAGTTCGCCCGCCTCGCCGAAGCCGAGGCAATCACGCGCACGGAAGTAGCAAAAACGCTAGATAGGCTATATAGAGAGCATAGAGAGACATAATTCCTGGGAGTTTTAAGGGGAGAAAAACGCTCGTTTTTGTATCTGAAACCGCCGGAAAATCAAGCGCAATTCAAGCGCGTTTTCTTTATATACTCGTGCGCTTGTTTCGGGAAAATCCAGCAAGCGCAACGTCAAGCGCAATCTCCATGCTTTCTTGCGCTTTTCCAAATCCAGATTGCGTAGCCGAGCGTACCAATAATTGCGAAAATTGCGACTTGTACTATTAGTTGTTCCGGCCTTGTTCCTAACATAATCGCACATTGCATGATGCCGATTACGAACCAGGCGGCGGTTACATAGTCACTTAGCGCGATAATAAGTTTGCTTGGAGAAAATCTTGCCCCGCTCCAAAATCCTTTATTCCGAGGTTGATAATTTTTTGCATCTTCAAAGAATTTATAATTTGATTGCTTGTGTTTAATTGACTCCTCTGTTACCCGGTCAATTTGGTCTTCCCAATACTCTTGCCAAAACTTGCTTCCCCTATTGACTAATGTCCAAATGAATGACGTGATGAATCCGAATCCGGCCACCATCATTCCAACGCCATACCCGAACTCGTTCGTGTGTTCAAGGGAATAGGTATACGCCGCAAATCCTACCGCTGTAAAACCCCAAAACAACCAGGCCCTTTTCCATAGGAGCCCTATTTCAAATGTTCTTCGTTTTTCAGCAAAATCCCGCAGTCGTTTATACACTCTGTCGCTTCGAGGTATTTGGTTTGATTCCATACTCATCG
>JAHJRE010000239.1 GCA_018831055.1 Bacteroidota bacterium | reverse complement strand
CCGCCCACCGCCCAGCGCATCATGATCGGTCGCCAGGCAGGGCTGGAAAACAAGATAGAAGGCGTTAAACGCATGCTCAAGAGTCACTCAAGGAAGGGAGAGGAAAAGTGTTAAAAAATTATTTCGTGAGGGTTTCATTGGCGCTTTTGATGCCGGCCATTTTTCTGGTCACGATGACGCCAAGCGTTGGGGCAGCCGCAGAACGCAAAGTAATTACACTTCGCTGTGGGGCAGGGCAACCCTATGCTCAAGGGTTTCAGTTTATCATGAGCCTTGAAGACTACTTCTGCCGCGAGTTGGAAAAGAGAGTTTTAGAAAAAACAAAAAATTATCAGGTGAAGTGTAAGGGATACTACGGAGGTTCGGTCGCGAAGCTAGGCGAGGTTCTCGAAAGCATCGAGGCCGGAATGCTTGACATGGGAATGGTCACAAATTGTTTTGAGTTATCTAAACTCGGGCTGACCAACTTTACGCTGTGGATACCTTTTACTACGGATGACCCGGCTAAAGTTATAAGAGCCACCATGAAAACGTTCGGTCATTTTCCCTACTTTGATAAATTATTCGCCCGATATAACCAGCGGCGGATTGGTAATGGCTTTTGGAGTCAGACCAGCTATCAGCTCATAACGGATTTTCCACTAAGAACTTTGGAAGATCTAAAAGGTAAAAAGATAGCAAACGGTAACCCGACTCTCAAATGGCTTAAAGCTTGGGGTTGCACGAGCGTCAAGCTCCCATATCCTGAAGCATATAACTCCATAAGTACAGGAGTTATTGATGGATATTCGATGCCCGCGAATATTGCTATGTCGCTGAAAATATATGAAGTTGCTCCTTATTTTACAAAAGTTGATTCTGGAGCAAATATTGTTGGAATTCTGACTATGAATACGAACACTTGGAATAGATTGCCTAAGGAAGTACAGAAAATTGTGGAGGAAGTCGCCACGGATTGGAGCTGGGACGTCTACAAGCGGAATAAGGCTCAGAATAAGAAAGCCCTCGAGATAATGAAGAAATATGGCACCAAGATTTACACTCTTCCCGAGGAAGAGAGGAGGCGCTGGGCAAAGGTTCTAAGCGAAAAAAGGATTGCAGCGGAAGAGGTTGCTAGCTGTTCGGCGCCCGATTCTCTGGCAAATAAAGTTGCGCATTACTATGTAAAAACCCTGCAGAAAGATGAGGGCGTGAAGTTCTTGGTTCCGCCAAACCTTGATCCACTTAAGTAATTGTAGTTGATTACGCGGAGGATTTAGTACCAGCCTTATTGATCAACCTAATGCAAGAGCAACCCTGAATGCATCAAGCATAAGTGCAAGAGTGAAAGGGTTGCAGTAAAGGCAGTATGTTTCATGCGCCAGATCTGTTCAGCGATAAGAAAGGTGTATGATAAGTTCGTTTTCGGTTGCAACATGATCGCGGTAGGCGTTATCTTTTTGCTTGCCATGTGGATTACCGCTGATGTCGTTGGGCGGTATTTTTTCAATCATCCAATAGCAGGCACAACAGAGCTTGTGCAGACGGGCCTCTGTGCCGTTGTATTTCTGAGTGTTGCCTACACAATGCAAAAAGGGCGTCATATAAAGACTACGGTAATTGTTGACCATCTGCCTCCATCTTTAAGCAGTTATTTGGGCATAGCAAACTGTTTAATACAGATTGCTATCTTTGCTTTGTTGTGCTTCTTTTCGTGGAAAGCCGCTTGGGTTTCGTGGCTAGTCAATGAGTTTGATGGTGAGCAAATACGAATCCCTGTTTTTCCTTCTCGATTTGCCATCGTTGTAGGCAGTGCCTTGCTTGTGATTCAGTCAATTATTGAATTTATTGGGCAGATAGGCAATGTAATCGGCTATCATAAGGGGCAAAAATGAGTTCAGTTGGCATCGCATTATTAATGCTAGGGCTGGTACTTTTCCTAATTTTTATGGGAGCCCGCATTGCGGTTGCTCTGTTGGCAGTTAGTGTTTTGGGATCCTGGCTAATCACGGGAGATTTTTTTGCCGCTGCAGCAGGTATCCTCGGCATGGGGCCATTTTACGTAACCTTTAATTATTCGCTGGCAGTAATACCACTATTCTTGTTGATGGGCATTTTT
>JAHJRE010000238.1 GCA_018831055.1 Bacteroidota bacterium | reverse complement strand
GATCGGCGGCGGTGGCCTGATTGTAGGCCGCTTCGGCGTCGTTCATCCGTCCTTCCGACTGCGCCTCGAGGCCGCGCGAGTAGGCGAGAAAAGCGAGGAATGATTCGGTCGGGACCTGTTTGATCGCATCGCGCTCCTCAGCCGTAAGGGTGATGCCGAGATCGTCGATCACCCGGAATACGAAGTCTTTCTGCAGCGCGAATACTTTTTGCAGTTGTCCTTCCGAGGTCTCGGTGCGGTTGGCGCTGCTGTCGGCGGTGTTGACGACCACACCATCGAGCCGAACATCATCGTTGCCAAGGCCCAGTACGGTAGCGGTGACGAGATGCCGGCTCCCGAGCAGTTTGCCGACTCTCGGCGCGGAGGACGGATCGACCATGCCGGATGCGCTGAGCGCCAGTTCCTGCTGGATGACATCGATCTTGAGTCGGTCAACCACGCGGAGTTGTTTGACCTTGGCGAGATCGATAGCCGTGAATTCGGCCAGGCCGCGCGCGATAGGCGCCATTTCGGGACTGAGTTTACTGGCGTCGAAATCGGCCACGGCGACGGTATTGGCCGGGATCGAATCGACGTCGATCTTCTCTTCGTTGGCCAGCGCGTTCTTGACTTCCTTATGGATGTTCTGGCCGACCAGGTAATCGAGGTGGGCCCGAATCAGGTTCCGGGTTTTGCCGCCGGGATCAAGCGAAAGCGACTGGGTGTAGGCTTCCATGGCCTTGTCGGTATCGCCCCGTTTTTCGAAGATCATGCCCAGATAGAGGGTAGCCTGGGCATCGGGACGAATGTTGTTGGCCTGGTGCAGGGCGTCCTCGGACTTCTCAAAGTTCCCCAGTTCGAAGAAGGCTTTCCCGAGACCGGTCCAGGCCTCGACACTCTGCGGGTTGGCCGAGATTTCCTGGTAGAAGAGCGAAACGGCGCGAGTATATTCTCCCTGCTCACTCGCGGATACGCCCTGTTTGAGGAGCGACTGCGAACAGCCGGCCAGCAGCAGCGCGGCGGCGGCGAGCAGCACAGGTATTCGTTTCATGGTGTGTTTACCTTTATCCATTTGACCGGTCGTGCTTCCTTAGCTGGCGAGCGGGCGGTAGATTTCCATTTTCCGCTTCGCTTCAGCAAAGGACGGATCGAGTTCGTACGCCTTCTTGAAATTCTCGTACGCTTCGCGGTAGTCGTATTCATCCATAAACTGGAGACCGCGCGAATAGTAGGTCATGGCGTCGTTAGAGGACGTGCCACTTTCGTCGATCGCCGACAGCTCCGTCTTGTTGAGCTTCAGGTCGAGCGCCTCGGCCAGCTCTTTGACCAGGGCCTTTTCCATCTCGGAGTATTTCGGCTTGCCTTCTTTGTCGACCGAGGCTACGATTTCGGAGGTCTCGACATCGACAACGCGCACGACCATACGGGTGTTGTCGCCGTCGATCTGAGTGATGCTGCCGAACACCATATATTTGGCGCCAAGAATCTGGCCGACTTTGACCGCCGTGGCCTGGTTGACTGCGCCGGACTGCTGCAGTGCGATCTCTTTAAGGATGAAATCGATCTTGTCGCGTTCGATCACGGTGAGGTCCGAGACTTTGCCGAAATCGTAGGCGAAAAAGTCGGCGAGACCTTTTGACAGCAGGCCCAGTTCTTCCTGGTATTTGCCGGTCGAAAAGTTGTCGAATTTCATGATTGCGATCGTCGTGATGCCTTCACCGGCCTTGGGGCAGGTGAGTGCGTTTTTGTCTTTGATGAGGCGATACCAGCGGTCGCGGAGTTCCTGCGGCCAGATTTCCTGCGGCATCGGGGTCAGGCACGGCCCGATTTGAGAGATCCGCTCGAGAAAATCAAACGACTGCTGTTGGTACTTTTGTCCTTTGGCGTAGGTGAGAATGCTGAGCACCTCATAAATTGCCACACTATCCTGCGCGGAGAGATCGGTACGCATGAGCATGCTGTCGCCGACGGCGATGCCCATATCGTATTCGAGATCGTTGTAGTAGTTCAGCGCTTCGCCCAGTCTGTCGGCGACCGTTTCCTGCGCCGAGACCGAAGCGGCGGCTCCCATGAG
>JAHJRE010000237.1 GCA_018831055.1 Bacteroidota bacterium | reverse complement strand
TTCCCCGCAGGAAATTTTCCCGAAGCATGAATCTCCCCACTCATATCCCCATGTAATCTAAGTTCCTCGAAGGTAAAGGAATAAGGACTCTCTTTGACCCGAATCTTGAGATTGCAATCCCACTCCCATTGCTGCTGCCCCTTAATTCCCGCCATATGGCCATGTAAACTGAGGGGGGCTTCTAATTGAAAGGGGTCTAAGGCCTTCCGGACTTTTGAGGGTAAAAAGTCCCGGATCCTTTGTGGGGAGAGATTGAACTCCTTAACTTCAAGACCGATTGCGGTTCGTTTCCCGAACTCTGCATTCAAGTTCCCATTCAATCGAAGGACCTTATCCACACTCAGGTTGGATATCGAGGATCCCATTCGATGGTCTAACAGACTCAGGATGCCGCTTGCCTTTAGATTCATATTCAGGAGGATCGATTTTTTTCCCGGTTCCTGTTTCAGGGTGATCCCTTGAAGATCAAGACCCATGGATTCAAAGGATAATCCTTTGAGGTCCTGTTCATAAGTTAGCTTTGCCTTCAAATCCATGCCTTCGACGTTTATCTCAGGGTTCCGGAAAGTAGTTTGTCGATCCGGATCATGCTTCAGGGTTAGACCATGAAGATGCATCTCCATGGGTTCTAAGATCATCTTTTTATGAGAGAAGTCATAGATGACCGTTGTCATTGCACTCATGGTTTTCACATTCGCCCTGGGGCTATATAAAGTCATCTCATGAGCGGTTAAAAAGCATCTTAATTGGGGGTTCCCAAAGGAAAAGGCGCCGTCCGTTTTCATATGCACGTCAGGGGCCTCGAATCTCATGTTTTGTGAGGGCACGGTCAGCGTTATGCTGCCGGAAACGGTCAGGGATCGATCCGTCTCCGTTTTCAGATGAATCCCCGTTGCCTGAACCTCCTGGTCTTTCAGTTGCAGGGCGATGAGGCCGTCGATGAGCTCTGCTCCCTGAAATTGGACGTCCTTGAAAAAGAAGAAAGCAACAATGATTTTCAGACCTTTTGAAAAAAGAGATGAGTCCCCTGCTTCAGGCAGAATATTTGAGATGCTTATATCTTTTGAAAGACGTAGTTGGAAACGAGTCATCTTAAGGCTTTTAAGAATAAGGGTCTTATGGCCGAATGGGCCCTCCAGGGTCATGTCCGCTATCAAATCAGGAATTTGCAGATGGAATCCGGAACCTTTATCAAGGGGGCTAAACACGATTCCCCTGGCTCGAATCTTTAGGGGATGAAGGGAATAGGAGAGGTCTCCAATGGTGAGTGAACTCTTCGCGTAGCGGGATATTTCCCTTGCTAACAATGCTTTCACATAATCGGGATTATGATAGAGATAGAGGAAAACCGCAGACGACGCTCCAAAAAGGACGAGGATGGCGATGCCGAGGCTGAAAATGATTTTTCTTTTCATGTTATTCTTTAAATCCTTTAAAGGCCGGCCCTGTTAAAAGTCTCTCCCAATTGTTTCGATACTGGCCATAATAATGGGGATTCGCCGGTTAATCTGCCGGTGTTGACCGGAGATGCGTCTAACCATTCCTTTGCTTTCTCAAGGATGTCGCCATTTTTATTGGACAGATTCCGGAAAAATAGGAGCGTCTCTTTAATGGAGTTTCCATGCCGTTTAAGGATAGCCTCAAACAGAAGGAAATGGCGATGATAGAGGCCGATGGACATGAGGTAGGCATTGTTCAGACCGGCATTCTCAAAGCCCTTAAAGCGATCCGTTTGGAGACGGCTTTCCATCTCCCTGGATCTCTTGCGGTATCCGGAAAAAACGGTCTCCCGTCGGATTAGCTTTTCCTTTCGGCTCAGGGGCGAATCATAAAGGCTTTCCAGGTCTGACAAAAGGGAGGATAGGAAATGGGAAAACAAACGTTCATCCTCAATGGTCCTTATGGCCTCTAAAGTGAACGGGTGTTCGGGACCGTACCTATCCTTTGTAAAGAGGATGGCCCCCATTTTCCCCACCAGTTGAGCCAGTCCCTCGTTAAATTCTCCCTGTCCCTTTACATACAGCGTGGCGTGTGTCATTTCATGGATAAGGGTTTCCACAAGATCTACGGTTGACCCTTCAAGGAGGTTCAGTGTCACCGGGTCCTGGAACCATCCCAGGGTGCTATAGGCCCCCCCCCTGCCAATAATCACATCCAGGTCTTTTT
>JAHJRE010000236.1 GCA_018831055.1 Bacteroidota bacterium | reverse complement strand
CCTGAGCCGGACACGACCCACCCGGAACCATCGTGGCCTCATCCAGAGCCTCCCGGGTCCCGGCCGGAGGGAGGCGTTCAACCGTCCCCGATGCCCCACGAGGAAAGGAGCACCGCATATTGCCGGTCCATGGGGGAATTGAGACAGTCTGTGGCCGAGAGGCTTGCGGATGTGGAAGGAGAGCGCATTCAGCGCGTCCGATTTCAGATCTTTGCGAGATACACCAACGCGGATCTCTCTGGTTTGCCCACGGCCTTTCGGGGCTCCATAAAAGAAGCGGGAGACCTGGAGGCCCAGATTGACCTGAATATCCAGGGTCCCATGGATAAGGCCAGGGTAGAGGGCCTGTGCGAGTCCCTCCCGAACCTGACAGACGGGAGGTATATGGCCGGAATCCAACTTTCCCCGGTTGAGGGTCAGGGTGAGGGAAGCAAGGAGGACTGATCGAATATGGGACCCGCATTTGACCATGCATGCCTTGATCGGCTCACAACCCCAGAGCCCAGACTCCCCCGCCTCGAGGCATGGCTTTTGGATGATGTCTGGACCTGGGACCGCTTCATCGACTGTGGCGGCGTTCCATCCCAATACCTCGAATCAGGCGAAACCCTGGTGAATCAGGCCGAATCACTGCTGACGGCCTCAGCCGATTCTTATTTCAGGGAACTCTGCGCGGACCCCCCTCTTTCACGGACTGTCGCAGAATTTTTCAATCAATACGAGGAAGGGTGTCTTGTGATCCTGGATGGCTGCTCCCTGCGAGAGATGCCCAGGCTTCAGGAACTGTCACAAGGGTCGAGTAGACCTATCCTGGAGACAGGATGTGCGCGTTCGGCCATCCCCAGCAACACGGAGCATTTCATCGGGGCGAGGCTCGGCTTGGGGCTTCCGGTGATCAGCCCCTCCCAATTGGTTTCAAGACGTGAGCTCAAGCAACAGGGCATCCAGGTCCATCTGTTCAAGACACCCGATGAACACCAGACCATCTCCCAGGATGCAGGGCGGCTGCTGGTCTGGCACCGGTTCCCCGATGGCCGTTTCATGGACAGTACCGCCTCTGAAGCTCGGTTTTATGATGGAATCTGGGATAGTCTCGAAATAGTCTGGAGGCGAACTGTTCAGGCTCTTCCGCCTTCAAGGCATGTGTTGGTGACGAGCGACCACGGCTATGTATTCCTCGGTCCGGGCTTGGACGACAGGAACCTGGATAGAACAGACCGTCCCCTGAAGGGGAAACGTTGCCGACAATTCCAGGAAGGTGAGCCGTTGCCGGAAGAAGCTCCCGAGCTATTCATTGATCGCGAAAGGAGAATCGCGGTGATTAAGGGGCGCTGCCATAACCGGCCCCAGGCCCCTTCACCATCCCAGTCTCTTTTTCGTCACGAAGGCATCAGTCTCATGGAAGTCCTAACGCCCTGGCTGGTGCTGGGGCCCATGGAGGTTTAAGAATGAAGCAAAAGGTAGGAACGGTTATAGAGGAAGAGGTCATCAAGCTTGCCAAGAGGCGGGCCGTCGAAGAAAATCGGCCCCTGAGCGACCTGATCCAGGATGCCCTGGTCGCCTACCTCGGCAACAAGGTCCCCGATCCTCGAAAACGTGAAGCAGCCTACAGGATTTTCTGCGAACAACCCATCCGGCTGAGCCGGGAGCAGTTTGGGGAACTCCTGGAAGAGGATACCTGGGACCGATGAATTTAGATGACATACAGAGCGGGAGTCTGTGCGTAGTAGACACCAATGTCCTTCTCTACGCTGAGCAGGGCGCTTCACAGCAATCGCAGAGGCTTCTGAGGCGATGTGCAACTGGCGACCTTCTCATTACCTTGCCGCAAACAGTATGGCACGAGCTGACCCACAAGCTGATGCTGGCCGAAGCCATAATGAATGGAAGCATCTCCGGTCCCAATCCGGCACGTAAGCTGGCCCGGAGGCCGGACGCAGTGAAACGGCTCGGCCTTTACAGGGAGAAGATATCGGCCCTCGCGAAGCTCGGCCTCGGGTTCGAGTCATGCACCAGCGCCGACTTCTTCGAGGCCGCCT
>JAHJRE010000235.1 GCA_018831055.1 Bacteroidota bacterium | reverse complement strand
TATAACATGGTAGGTTCACAAACACTGTAATCGGGACAATGTATATTCCCCCAAAAAGCTAATCAAAAAATCTATGTGATTTCCTTGCAGTCAAACTTTCTCTTAGAGGGTGGAGCCAAACCTGGTAACTAATCATTAAAATAGGGGTAGAAAGAATAGTAAACTTGAACTTTGAGCTTTTATCATATGAATTTTGTACCTCATCATTTTGAGTTATAATTGACATCTCAATATGTCATCTGTATATTGCCGGGATAAAAATTTTCAGTTAGGAGGGGTTCTCTTGCCTATAAACGTCATATTTCTAATGAAAGGAGCTATAAATGCTTAGAACAGTTGTCCATTTCATAATATTTCTGCCTTTCATTATTCTGTTATCATCATGTGCTTTTAACCATACACCAGGAATGGTTCGTGACTTAACTATTCCAGAAATGAACGAAGCCTTTGGAGAAAAACCTGTCGATTTAGTGACTGGAACAGAGTGTATTAGCCCTGTAAAAGTCATGATACTAAATAAGGAAACAAGCAGTGAACATTACAGTTATAAAAAAACAGATTCAATATTAGTGAGCGAGGTATATATTGTTCCAAAAATTTTTATTGAACGGGTGAACACTTATTTTGCTGATAGACTAAAAGAAAGTGGTATTGAAGTTGATAACAAATCCAACAAAGAAATCCATGTTTCCTTTGTTAAAATGTCACAGCATGGGTTTGAAAGAAAAAATGTGAGAGTTGGCCTAAAAATAACAATTCCTGAAATTAATTATAATAAAACTTTTACCGGGTCCGAGGATAGTTTTCTTCTCTCAAAAGCATCGGCATATGCAATTCACAGAGCAATAAGACAATGTATGGAGGATAAAAAATTTCAAAATTACATAAAATGTTTGAATGATAATCCTAAAGATTAAAACTGATAAAAAATTTATAACATGATGGTATGATCTGTATTTTATACTTTAAATTTTTATGTAATTTCCTTATCAGATTACCGGGAAGGATCTCGTCAAAAAATCTGCGTTTGAAATTTAGTACTTGGTTTCGTATCCGAAAAGATGCAGATCTGTATCCGATCTGTAGGAAAAGATCAAAATCTTTGCTCAAAAACTGTCAGGCAAAAGATCAACTTTTGCAAAATAAATCTTTAGGACCGAATGGTTTAAAAAATTCATATCCCCACTTCCAGAGGGGAAATAATGAAATACGATGAAATGAGAATGCACAGCTGTTTGAATCATCGACCATCATCAAAATAAATATTGCGCCTGGACAAACAGTTCATCGACATCGTTCCCGTCGGCCCCGTCTTTATTTTCTCCGATTCGATAGGTTGCCTGAAGCTTGATGTCATGTTTTTCTATGTAATAGTTAACTCCTCCTGAAAACCGTGTCCAATATTTATCATAATTGTCGGCATTCTGAATTTCATATGCCGTTACAACTTCCACCATCAAGGGTTTAATCAAATACCCTCCCTCCACGGCAAAGTTCTCCAGTATGGTTTCACTGTTTTTATATAAACCGGATGTAATTCCTGCATCGACCAGCTCAGAGCTGAAACTATTGTATTGACAGTCGATAGAAAATCCTTTTCCTCTGAACGCCCCGCTAATTTCAAACCCATGAACTTCATCAACGTCATTTTTTGTTCTTGCCGGGTCCAGATTGTCTTCATCATTTTTCCATATAAAAGCCCCGACACCCAAAGCGATCTTTGGTTCACCTTCAAAATCACCCTGGGAAAACTTGAAATATCCTGCGGGAAAAAAATCGAACCTAGCTCCGACCATATTACCCTCGCTCCAGTCTTCTCCCGCATCAACCTGAATAACAGGTTCAAAATCCAGTTTTTTATTATCCGGATCAACTGCTCCTTTGGCAACCGAAAATCCCCAGCCGAACATTTTCTCCTTGAAATTTCCATTTAAATGAATCCCTGTCTGTTTATCTGGAGTTCCATAGTTATGATCGCCAACAAAGGTACGCTCGACAGTCAGTCTTTCCTCTGCAGGGGTAAGAAGCTCCCGGGAAAATGAGAAATTGCGGTCACCCAGGATAACGCTTACGCTCTTGAACCCCATATATTCAATGTAAACATTTATTACTTCCAAACTGTTTTTCCCCATGTCCCACTGAAACCGGCCTTT
>JAHJRE010000234.1 GCA_018831055.1 Bacteroidota bacterium | reverse complement strand
CTGTATAATAGAACCATGCTTCAAGAGTATAATTTGTAGTGAAATCAAAATCATCATGATCTGGAATAAGAACATCCTGGCTGGAGGCATCATCAAAATCGAGTGCATTTCCTGTAAGGTAATGTCCTTCTGAGGCTGTCCAATGCGAAAACCCATCAATTCCTGTTAAAGTTATTATATTGGCATTAGTATTGACAGATGAACTATTCTGGCGCGACCAGTTCGCACCGTCTGAGGATTTATACAAAACAAGGTCGTTTTCTGCCTGTCCGTTCAGTTCATCTTCGTGATAATGAAACGCCAGGGTGGCATTTAAACCGGAATTATTCGAGGGAACGATATTATAGTTTCTTTCAATACTCACCGGATTAGATGAAGCTGAGTGGGTTCGTGAAATTGTTGTGTATCCCATATTAGCACTGGTTGAAATTTCTGCTCCCAGTCCTGCAACATTTTCATTTATATTGTTCAGGATTCGTGAAATCTGTATGTTTCCACTACTTCCGTAAAGGCGTCCTTCATCTTCTACCAGCATGGCATTTTCTATAAGATAAATACTATTGCCATTCAAATCCATATTACTTTCTAATATTAGATTTCCTTTTATTTGTATCCAGTCACCCAGGCTCCAGTCAGAAGACATATCCAATACAACATTATCAAAACTATCTTCACTGGAATTGGCAAATACCGGTGCGGTTCCTCCGCTATAACTGAATATACCCAGGTTGGCAGTCCCATTAACAAGAGGAACACTACCCCGGCTCCAGTTCGTTGCCGTTGACCAGGAAGAAGATGAGGTGTTCAGCCAGAAGTTGTATGCAGAGGAATATACCCAGTCTGAATTGTCCATGTTGGTTAATGTACCATCATTACCATTACCTGAAAAATCCTGAAGGGTAATTCCTGAAACATTATCAAAATTATAATATGCGATTAGGTTATCTTCATTTCCTGTAAGATTTTTACACATATATTCACGGATTTCCTTTTCTGTTCGAACAACACTCCATATACGGAACTCATCCAAATAGCCATTAACTACTTCATAATTACCACTAGTACTATAACCCCCAATTTCGAAATCCGTTGAAATATCAGTATCTGATGGACCTGACTCATCATCTAACACACCATTTATGTAAAGCTTTGAACTTGAATTATCCATAGTAATTGCAACATGTGTCCATTTATTATTAGGCAAAGGATTTGATGACATTAATTCATCTCCATCAATCATATGCCAGGTTGCTACTTTCCCCACGCCACTAGAAAGATAAATTTCATCATCATCCCAATAATCTGAAAGTACCCTTGCATGGTTTACAGGAGTTGCTTTTGGTTTTATCCAAAAACTAATTGTTCCCTGGGTGAAAGATGGGCTTAATGTTGCGACTTTCACATGTTCAGTGGCGCCAGAAAATTCTAAACAATTTTTCGGACCAAATATAGCAGAAGAGGTTTGCCATTCGCTGCCAGTCATATTAGTCAGGGTTCCTGTATTACTTCCTTTGGAATCTGTTGCAGTTGTTCCACTGGTTGAATTTAGCTTATAATAGGCAACAAGGTTTGTTTCTGATGCCGGATCAGGCAATTCCCGGTACATATTCTGGCGGATTTCGTCTTCGGTGCGGATGTCGTTCCAAATGCGGACTTCATCAAGCTTTCCGGCAAAATATGATGGATATGCAGTACCTCCTCCAATTTCCATGGCATGGGTATTTGTTGGAATTGGTGTAGGCGCATTTGCTACTGCAGGACTATAGGTTGTGGCTTCAACTCCGTTCACGTAAATCTTTCCAGGATTTCCTGCGGATACGGAAAAAGCCATATGATACCAGGTGGATAAATTCAGTGTGAATTCATAGGTTTGTGCATATTGGGTCTCGTTGCCATAATCAAAATAAATTTGATCATCCGCTTGCTTGATATAAATCCTGAAATTCTCATCAGCATCACTATTCGATTTAGATAGTACTACTTTGCCATCAGTGCCTGAAAGATAGACCCAAAACTCGAGGGTCATGGCCGATGACAGATCAAGCGAACTATTATCGGGTACTGACACATATTGTGAAGTTCCATTAAACTCCAGGCAGTTGTTCTGTGCAATAACACCCAGCCAGCCAAATACAACCAGCAAGGAAATCAAAAGTTTTCTTTGGCCCATAATCAGATTTTTATTTCAACCATTTCCCCTAACAGAATCCGGTGAAGGTTACTTGAAACGTACAATTAAAATGTTGATCGACTTAAAAGGCTAATTTGGTTTTAATGCTTAAAGATCACTTTTTTTTCAGGAAAGAGAGATTTTCATTCCCGATTTCTTGGTAAGATTGGTAAATCTTAACATCTTTTTTCCTTGTAACAATTTCCCGGGTATCTCAAATTGCTTACAATCAATCCGATGCGTAAATTCCGGTTTTTAGAATATTTGCAACCAAATCGATAAAAGGCAGACAATCCTTTGGTGAGGTTTGAGGATTACCGACATCCTGAAAAAGAAAAACCCAATACAACCAGATGGGTTGTATTGGGTTTTTGAGAATATAATAGTTTCTATATAAAACTGTTATTTTTCAGATTCAATGTTCACGGCGTACAGTCCTTTCGGGCCTTCCTTTGTTTCAAATCTTACCTTTTCGTCGTTTTCAAGTACAGCATAGGAGCTGACCAGACCACTACGATGAAAGAATAGGTCGTTGCCGTTATTGGTCTCAATAAATCCAAAACCTTTGGCTTCATTGTACCATTTTACTTTTCCTTTTTCCATAATGCATTGATTAATTGTAAAAACTATCTTTCTTTGGCTTGGCTTCATTAACGGTTATTTCACGGTTTCCCAGTGTAGTCCCGTTCAGACCTTTAATGGCCTTATTTGCTTCACTATTATCCGGGATTGACACAAAACCAAAGCCTTTACTTCTTCCGGTATATTTGTCAGAAATAATCTTAATGGTATCCACAGTTCCATATTCTTCGAATATTTCCCTAAGCTCCTCGTCTTTTACATCAAAATCGAGGTTTCCTACATAAATGTTCATCTTACTAAATGTTTAAATGTTTGAGATAGGAATTACTTTTGTTTGGATGCATCATTTATTATGAGTGCATTGCTGTTGTTCAATCTTATTTTCGCAACGCATTATTAAAAACAAGCCAAACTTATTTAAAGCATTCCTATCTGTTAAATAATTACTAATCAGGGGATTTAAAAATCGGGCAGTTATAAACCAATGATCAGGAAGGAATCAGCAGCTAAATGCACAAATTATCAAACCATAATTTGCTGCAAAGATACACTATATTTATCAGAAAGCTAATTTTATTTTATATGAGTATCGGGAAACATTAACAAAGGGTTGCAGGTTGCAGGTTTCAGGTTACAGGTTACAGGTTGCAGGTTACAGGTAGCAACCTGTAACTTGTTATTAATCATTCCTGATATTCATTTAATATAAACCACAATAGTCACAATAGGGCACATTAGAAAGCCCCAATTTCATAAATCTATTGTGACTTTTTACTTTCCGGGATAAAGGTGCAGGGGAAATCACAGAATACATTTCATTTATTTAACGATCAGTTTACTCACATTCGAATATTTAGCGGAATGAATCCTGACAACATACAAACCGCCTGCCAGGTGTCGAACAGGAATGGTGTACGATCCGGCTATCTCAATTTTTTCATAAATCAAAGCACGGCCATCAGAGCTGAATATGGTTATCTCAACCGGTTCTGAGAAAAATGTGTTGATGCTGAAAGTTACTGTTTCTGTTGCAGGATTCGGAAATAATTCCATATCACCAGGAATTCCTTCTCCCGAAACCGAAACCGGATTGCCTTCCGTTACTTTTAAAAATGTATTTGCCTGAATATCATACAAGTATTGAACATCACTGTTGGGCCAATAGATCCTGATCTCATCCACTGTAGTTTCATCACCCAGTCCGATTTCAAGCGGATAACTGTGAAAATTATTTCCGCCGTCACCGGCAATTACGGTATGATATGTATGCATGCTTCCTGTAATGACCTCAACACGGGTTCCAACGGCATTGTAATTGGATACCGTACCTGTTAGTTCAATATTCAGGAAATTGTTCGGGCAATTCTGGTTTTCATAAAGTTTTTGCCTGCTCATATGGCCGGAACCGAAAAAATCTATGGCTCCGTCCAGGTTATAATCACCCCAGGATGTGCCAAAGTAATCCCCTCCGATCTCCCAGGAAGTTACGACATCCCTGATATTCAATTCATCGGCTACTTCATCGAAGGTTTCGTCACCATTGTTCAGGTAAAGAAAATTGCCATGATAATGATCATCGACAAGGATATCGAGCCAGCCATCATTGTTTACATCAGCGAAACTGGCAGTTCTCGTTGAAGGTTGACCGATGGTGCCAGCTGACGTAGTAATATCGCTGAAAGTACCATCACCGTTATTACGGAAAAGATAATTCCCGGGATCCTCCAATTGGTCTTTATGAACCGCCGCATAAATATCAGGATACCCGTCATTATTGATATCTCCTGCAGCAACACCATAAATATCATTTTGCATAACCATTCCGCAGCCGTTTGTAACATCCGTAAAAACCATGTTCCCGTCATTCCTGAAAAGCTTGTTTTCGTATTGGTCACTTGTTCCTGCAAAAACATCAATATCTCCGTCGAGGTCAAAATCGAAACAAACCGTTGACCTGACGCCTTGAACATCCAATGGATATTCAATCGTAAAATTTCCATATCCATCACCAGTTTTAATTCCTGGCAGGCTTCTATCGAAAAGATCAAGGTTCCCATCCTTATCAAAATCTGCAACCGAACTGATTTGTCCGGCGATATTTCCCGCAAATATGAAAATGTAGTCACCATTATTTCTGTAAAGGCTGCTTCTTGTTATAAGGTCATTCAGGGTGTCACCCGTAACCTCAGCCCAAATTATCGTCCAGGCGCTGATGCCCGTCAGGCCTGCAACAGTGGTAATATCGGTATACATCCCTTCATCATTCCTGTAAAGTTTAAATTCCGCAGGGTTGGAATAGGAATAGGCAAGGTCAAGGTCACCATCATTGTCGATGTCCCCCCAGCCAACAGCCTGCCCGAGGTTTTGGGTATTGACCTCCAGTCCAACTGCCTGGGTAACCGGATTAAAGGTATGTTGGGAAAAAGCAAATAAGGAAAATAAACAAACCGGAAGAATGCTGAATATCCTTTTCATAGTATTACTTATTGTTTTGTTTCAGAAACGAATCGAATTTACAAAAAACGTACGACAAAATCCGTTCAATTCTGAGGGATACTGAATGAAAAGCAGAGGGGGAAAAAGGGGGCAAGTTGCAGGGGGCAGGGGGCAGGTTGCAGGTTAACGATCCGACATGTATACCATGTTATTCGTAGCGTAGTGCGTCTACGGGATTTGCCCTTGAAGCTCTGATTGTTTGATAAAATGTTGTAAGTAATGCTATTAAGATAGAAATCACTGTGGCAAGCAGAAATATCCACCAGCTTATTGAGATGCGATATTCAAAGTTTTCGAGCCAGCGTTTCATTAAAAACCATGAAAGTGGAATAGCTATAACGTTAGCAATGATAACCCATTTGCCAAATTTCTGAGATATAAACCAGTAAATTCCAAATAATGATGAGCCCAATGCTTTCCGGATTCCAATTTCCTTGGTCTTTTGCATAATGATGAAGGATGCCAGACCGAGCAGGCCCAGACAGGCTATAAAAATTGCCAGGAAGGAAAATGTAATGAATAGCTTTTGGGTTGTCATCTCATTTCTGTACATTGCATCATATTCATTATCCAGGAAGGAGTATTTAAAGGGTATTTCCGAACCATAATTGTTCCAGATTTTTTCTATTTCAGTAAGCTGAAATTTAGTATCGCCGGGTTTCATCCTGATTGCAGCCAGTTCCGTCCCATTCCCAAACCACCTTTCGTAAAGTAAAAATCCCATGGGTTGTATCTTATTGTGTTTTGATTCATAATAGAAATCCTTCACTACACCTATAACATGAAACATATTCCTTTCAGGTGACCAGTCATTCAGCTTTTGTCCCAATGCCTCCTCAACGGTCCATCCCAATGTCTTTACTGCAGACTCATTGATAACGATAGCGGCTGTATCGGTAGGGAAATCACCGGAGAAGAATCTTCCTGCAAGCAACTCAAATTTCAATACATCCAAAAGATTTTCATCGCAAAGGATGAGATTCAGGGAAAAGTTTGTTTCAAAATTGTTGACACCAAAGCCTATGTTGATCAATCTCATTCCGGGCAGGCGGTGGGCATTTGAGGCTTCCTCCGCAAAGGATAATTGCTTGATATCATGAATGAAGGACCTGGTGTTACCCTTCAGCAAGTCCACATTTTCAATAGTTACAACATGCTCTTTATCAAAGCCAAGATTAACATTCTGCAATAAGTTTAACTGCTTTGAGATCACTACAGTGCCTACAATAAGACCTACCGAGATTGTAAATTGAATTACCACCAGAACGGATCTGAACCAACCTGCACCTTTACTGGTGATGCCTTTTTCTTTTAATACCACCAATGGTCTGTATGAAGAAAGTACCATAGCAGGATAGATTCCTGATATTGTTCCCACAATCAATACCAGTAGTAACAGCAGCGGAATGGTATATGGATTGCTCAGATAGGACATGGAAAAATCAAGTCCTGTAAAATCGGAAAGACCAATGACAATTTCCACGATGGATAAAGCAATTAACAAAGAAAAGAAGGTTATAAGCATAGATTCTCCGAAGAACTGCCAGAAAAGAATTCTCCTGTTTGAACCCACAACCTTTCGTATACCCACTTCTTTTGCCCTTGTAGCGGAACGGGCTGTCGACAAATTGATAAAATTGACACAAGCTATCAGTAAAATGAAGATCGAAACGATCATGAAAATCTGAACATACTCCCTGTTCCCATTGGGCTTAAACTCCCCTCTGATATGTGAATCCAGATGAATACACTCCAGGGATTGAAGATATAACACCCATTTGTTCCCTTTTGCGGTGTTCTCCGAGTATCTGCCGTTAAAAAGGTATTTATCAGTAAAATCCGGCAATCTTTCCTGAATATTATCCGCATCCGCATTTTCATGGGTCATGATGTAGGTTCTGAAATTATTATTGAACCAGTTATTGTCATTATACATGCCATCAAAGCTTGTCAATGACAATGCCAGATCAAAGTTAAAATGTGAATTTGCAGGGACATCTTCCACAACTGCAATAATTTTAAAAACCGTACTGTCTTTTTCAATGATTTCATCTACAGGATTCCTGTCTCCAAATAATTTTACCGCGGTACTTTTTGTCAGGACAGCAGTATACGGTTCGTTCAGAAGCTTTGATGTTTTACCGTATACAACAGGAAATGTAAATATTTCGAAAAATGTTGAATCTGTATAAAAGGTATTCTCTATCAGGTAGTTTTTTTCGCCAACAGTATATTCAATTTCTGTAGGATTGGTAATACGGCAAACCTTGTCGATTTCGGGAAACTCATTGTACAAGGCCTGAGCCATGGGAGCAGGAGTAAAAGTCTGGTAAATATCCGTACTTCCGATAAGCGCATCCACAGCTATCCGGTATATTTTCTCTGAATTCTTATTGAATTTATCATAGCTAAGCTCATGGTAAACATAAAGGAAACCAAAAATACTCACGGCAATACCAATGGATAATCCAGCAATATTTATAAACGAAAAAGTCTTATACTTGAAAATATTGCGGAAAGCTGATATCAAAAAACTTCTGAACATGACTATTTGTTTTGGTTAATGGCACTGACAGAGGATAAATACCTAAAAATATGCCATTTATGTAATGCGTTGTTTGTCTATTCATTAAGGTAACTATTATTTAGAAAAATGATCGAAAAAGTGTTCAAAAAATTTAATTTATGTTCAATTATGGACAACTGAAACCGCGACATATTTTTACCCCTATCAAGCACTTCTGTTATATTCAAATAACTTCATGTGTAATCAACAAGATAATCCTCCATCTATTGGAATTTATTTAATTTTACGCCTTGTAGGACAACTATACGCATGATAAATAAAGTCACAACTCTTAACGCCATGAGTTTATTCAAGCACTTTTATATTGTCATAATTATTCTCATTGCCTTTCAGCAAGGAATAGGCCAGATCCCGCCCGGGTATTACGACAATGCTGCAGGCTTAAACGGAACAATGCTGCAGGAGGCATTGCATGACATCATCGATGATCATACTACCGTAACCTATGGAGAGCTCTGGGAACTGTTTGAACTGACCGACCAAAAGCCCAATGGAAAAGTCTGGGACATATACTCCGACATTCCGGGGGGCACACCGCCATATCAATACACGTTCATTACCGATCAGTGCGGAAATTATACCCAGGAAGGGGATTGCTACAACCGTGAGCATAGTTTCCCAAAAAGCTGGTTTGGCGGTGAAATCTACCCGATGTACTCCGATCTTTTTCACATTTATCCGACCGATGGATGGGTAAACGGACAGAGAGGCAATCATCCCTATGGTGAAGTTGGCAATGCAAGCTGGACATCCTTAAATAGCTCAAAATTGGGCAATTGCATTTCCCCGGGTTATTCAGGAACTGTTTTTGAGCCCATTGATGAATACAAAGGAGACCTTGCCCGCGGTTTTTTCTATATGGCTACCCGCTATTATGAAGAAGACATTACATGGCCGGGTAGTGATATGTTCAATGGTTCCCAGCCAAAACCCTGGGCACTTGAGCTGCTTTGGGACTGGCA
Organism: Bacteroidota bacterium; assembly: GCA_018831055.1. Lineage (NCBI taxonomy): Bacteria > Pseudomonadati > Bacteroidota > Bacteroidota bacterium. The sequence goes on along the minus strand of JAHJRE010000234.1, from coordinate 36,357 downwards.
TATGGCCGATCCGGTCAGCTCAAAAGAAACCGATAGAAATAACACTGTTTATGATATTCAGGGAAACAGGAACCCTTTTATCGATCATCCTGAATATGTGGAGGTAATCTGGTTTTATACAGCCATTATGGAGAAGTCCGATAATTTAGCATGGGTATCTGTTTATCCCAATCCTGTGACTGATGTTTTGAATATCAGGATGACCGATAATAATGATATAAATCAAATCCACATAAGCTTAACCGGTATAACAGGACAAGCTGTTGAAGCAGGGATTATTGAAAATGAAAGCAGAGTTTACATTAACACAGCTTTTCTCAGGAAAGGCATATACTTCCTGAAAATTTCAAACACAACTACAGGATTAACGAAATCGTTTAAAATCATCAAATAGCAAACCAGAGACACCAGGGATCTTAATTTCCTATTCATTCCGGGATATACATTACATAGCTTCTATTTTATTTTTCGGATTCAAATCCTTTGGTTTTCTCTATATGTTTTTCAGAATAGTATAATTATGCAAACTATTTGTGTATCTTTGCAAAATTCTGATTTAAGACAATGCGCAATTATTTCTAATATCCTCCATAGAATTTAGAAATTTTAGCTCTTCATTTTGAATCCGAAAAACATGGAACTGTAACAATCACAGGAGGTTCAGTCCATGTAGTTTGATAATTTAATTTTAAAACACAATGAACATTTATGTAGGAAACCTTGATTTCAAGGTTACAGAACAGCAACTGGAAAAGATATTCAGTGAATTTGGACAGGTAGAATCTGCAAGGATAATTACCGATAAGTTTAGTGGCCGGAGCAAAGGCTTTGGCTTTGTTGTCATGGAAGATGATTCAGAAGCCAATAATGCCATAAAGTCGCTCAATGGTAAAGACTTCAACAGCAGACCGCTTACGGTGAATGAAGCAAGGCCCCGTAAGGACAATTATTGATAAATTTAACATCAAGCTGCATTTATATTATGAAAAAATTGGCCCTGCCCATTCCCCCGGGAATGGGCACAGGGCATTTTTTATTATTGTATGGTAGTATATTAAAAACACCTTAAAAAGTCATAACAACAAAAGAATTTATGGGAAGATCTCAGGAATCATTCAATAAAAAAGACGTCAGAACCAGGAAAGAGAAAAAAAGAAAAGAAAAAGAAAAGAAACGGGCTGCCAGGAAAGAAAACGAGAAAAACAGCAGTCTTGACGATATGATCGCCTATGTTGATGAGCATGGCAGAATCACCGACACCCCCCCCGACCCGGCCCAAAAAGAAGTGATCAAGGCTGAAGATATTGTGATCAGCGTTCCCATTCAACAAACAAAAAGAGAAGGCAACCAGATTAGAAAAGGCGTAGTAAGCTTTTTCAATGATTCAAAAGGCTATGGATTTATCAAAGACCTTGAATCCAAAGCAAGTGTCTTTGTACATGTAAACAATACCGAAGAAGATATCAAAGAAGGGAATCTCGTGGTATTTGAGGTTGGAGCCGGTCAGAAAGGTCCTTCCGCCATGAATGTAAAGCTGTTTAGAGAAAGCGAAGAGGAGAAATAGCTTATTTTAAGTGGGGAGGCGGGATGATGAGGATCAGGTTGCAGGTTGCAGGTTGCAGGTTACAGGAAAATTAACAGCTGGAGTTATAGTATAGCGCGATTTCATTACATCATCTTGTTTCGATTAATTATTAGCCCGTCTAAATAAAACTAAATTTTTGAACTCAGGATTCAAATTATTAGTTTTATTTAGTAAATTTGTCAAATGATTAAGCGATTATCAGAAAAGCATATCCTTGATCTCCTCGAAGGATTTCCGTGCGTTGCTATTATCGGGCCCCGACAAGTTGGTAAAACAACGCTCGCCAGGCACATTAAAAATAAGTTCAAATCATCAATATATCTTGATCTGGAGTTAACAAATGATTTTGTGAAGCTGGAAGATTCTGAAACCTATCTTGAACAGTTTACAGATGCATTGGTTATAATTGATGAGGTACAAAGGAAAAAAGACCTTTTTCCAATACTCAGAGGCCTGATTGACCAAAAAAGGCGGCCGGGAAGGTTTCTGTTACTTGGCTCCGCATCACCTGATTTGATAAGAGATAGTTCTGAATCATTGGCGGGTAGAATTGCTTATTACGAGCTTACTCCGTTTTTAGTCCCGGAAATCTTTCCTGAACATGAGATTAACCAGTTATGGGTAAAAGGAGGGTTTCCTGATCCCTTTCTGCACGAAAAATATTGGATCCAATGGATGAATAACTTTGTAAAAACCTATTTTGAAAGGGATTTACCTAATCTTGGGTTCACCGGTGACCGGATAACAGGGGAAAAACTATGGACCATGCTTGCTCATTATCATGGAAATATTGTAAATTATTCGGAGTTGGGTAAAAGTCTGGATTTAAGTGTACATACAATTAAAAAGTACATCTCATTTCTTGAAGATGCATTTTTAATCAGAACCATAAAACCTTTTCACTCCAATACGAAAAAAAGATTGGTCAAGTCTCCAAAAGTTTATATCCGTGATTCCGGTGTGCTTCATTATCTTAATGGAATTGACAATAAAGAGCAATTGTATGGAAATCCGAAGAAAGGTTCTTCCTGGGAAGGGTTTGTTATTGAACAGATTTTACCATTGCTACCGGCAAATCGCAAAGTATATTTTTTCAGGACTCATGACGGAGCAGAACTTGACCTGGTAATTACAAAAGCGGATGTTCCAATAGCCGGAATAGAAATCAAATTTGGATCCGGGATAAAACCATCAAGAGGAAATACGGAAGCTGTGCAATTTCTTAATACCGATCAAAACTACATAATAATCAATAATGAGGATGAGGACTATTTGCTATCGGGTAATTTCAGGGTTTGTGGGTTGAATGTTTTTCTGGAGAAATATCTGAATTTACTTTAATCAATTCTAAAGAAAACTCAACATAAGATTTCATTATAAGTATGTTTAAAATTTAATCTACAAAGAATTGTTCACGACAACAACTCAAAAAACCCATATTTTAAGATTGAGCAGTGTTCTTTCGAATATGATTGCTTCCAGGGTAGGTTTGATAGTGGTTTATTTCCTGATATTAGCGACCTCAAACAGTTGCAGGCAATCGCCATCCTGTCATTTACAGGATTATGATCTTGTCAGCGACAGCCTTGCCAGCCGGTGGGATGAAGCCATCCCTTTAGGGAACGGTATGCTGGGTGCATTACTGTGGCAGAGCGACGGGAAGTTAAGGATATCACTCGACCGTGCAGATCTATGGGATCTTCGGCCCATTGAAAACTTTTCCGGGGAAAAGTGGAAATTTTCCTGGGTACATGACCAATGGAAAAACAATAACTATGGGGAGGTTCAGAAATTATTTGATCAGCCTTATGAGGTTAATCCCGGCCCTACAAAAATTCCGGCGGGAGCCATTGAATTCGACATCTCATCTCTGGGAAAGATAAAATCCGTTCGTTTATCTGTTTACGACGCCCTTTGCGAGATCACGTGGGAAAGTGGGGTAAAGTTCTGTTCTTTTATCCATGCGACGGAGCCGATTGGCTGGTATTGGTTTGAGGGCACCGGGCAATCCATACGACCGGAACTGGAGCCTCCGCCGTATAAATCATTGACTGATTCAGGAGAATGGAACTCCGTAAGCGGGAATAACCTGGGAAGCCTTGGATATGACAAAGGCAGAATCAGAGAAAATGAAGCTAACATTACTTATGAGCAGGATGGCTGGGGAGGGTTCTCTTATATGATCGCCATCCAATGGCAAAGATCAGCGAAAACCCAATACGGATGTTGGAGCATCAGCTCTTCTTACCCTGGATCGGAAGAGAATAAAAACGCGTCTGACATAACGGATTCTCATCTTCAATCAGGATATCATAACGATTATTCGACACATAAAAAGTGGTGGGGGGATTTCTGGGGTCAATCAAGCATTATCATCCCCGATTCCGTTCTGCAGAGGCAATGGTATCTTGAGATGTATAAATTCGGATCAACTGCGCGTCAGGGGTCCCCTCCTATTTCATTACAGGCAGTCTGGACCGCCGACAATGGCAACATTCCTCCCTGGAAAGGAGACTTTCACCATGACCTCAACACCCAGCTAAGTTACTGGCCGGCATATTCTTCCAACCATTTGGATCTGGAAAAGGGGTTTCTTGATTGGCTTTGGAGTTGCAAACCTGCTTTCAGGAAGTATACTCAAGAGTATTTCGGAACAAACGGTTTGAATGTTCCCGGAGTTAGCACACTGGCCGGCGAGCCAATGGGAGGCTGGATACAGTATTCATTCGGCCCGACAGTCTCTGCATGGCTGGCTCAACACTTTTATCTGCACTGGCGTTACTCGAAAGATGAAGAATTCCTGGAAAAACGAGCCTATCCCTGGCTGCACGATGTAGCAGTTCACCTGGATGAGCTTTCCGTAAAAAATTCAAACGGTAAAAGAAAACTCCCCTTGAGTTCCAGTCCTGAAATCTTTGATAACTCACCTCAGGCCTGGTTTGACCAAACCAGCAATTTCGATCTTTCATTGATACATTGGACTTTTGCAAAAGCAGCCGAGCTGGCGGAGGAATTGGGATATTCAGCAGATGCTGCCAAATGGGACAGTATCGGGAAGGAATGGCCTGACCTGGCGGTGGATGAAGAAACAGGTTTAATGGTAGTGCCCGGCATGCCTTTTACTGAATCCCACAGACATTTTTCCCATTTGATGGCTATCCATCCTCTGGGGCTAATTGATGTGTCTCAAGGGGAAACTTCCCGGGATATAGTATCCAAATCCATAAACAACCTTCTTGATCATGGAACCGCTGCCTGGGTGGGTTATTCTTACAGTTGGCTGGGAAACATCCAGGCCAGGGCACTGGATGGTGAAGGTGCAGCCAATTCTCTGAGAATATTTGCTGAAAACTTCTGTTCCATAAACTCATTCCATGTTAACGGGGAGCAATATAACCGGGGTTATTCCAGCTTCAAATACAGGCCATTCACACTCGAAGGCAATTTTGCATTCGCAGCAGGATTACAGGAGATGCTTCTTCAAAGCCATATAGGAAAAGTTGTCCTGTTTCCTGCTATCCCGGCATCATGGGTCGATATCCGGTTTACAAAGCTAAGAGCTGAAGGAGGCTTTTTGATATCTGCTGAAATGAAGGAAGGGAATATTGAAAAGATTGAAATTTCCCCTGAAAGAGGAGGCAAAATAATCCTGAAAAATCCCTTTAAGGGGGAATTTAAAATCTCCGGGGAGAAATCATTTTACATTGAGGATGACTCCATCATCATAGAGACCTTGCAAGGGCAAAAAGTATCCCTCACCACCCCCCTCAGATTTTAACCAACCTCCTTGCAACGATCTCATCCTGAAACCGGATTCTCAAAATATACACCCCTTTTGGAAGCCCATGACCCACGTCATAGCGGTATTGCCCGGCCATTTTGTATTCTGCAGGCTGGATCTTTCCCGCTTCAACAAGACTGATATCGTAAAGGATTATTTCAGTGATTCCTGGCCCGGAAAGATCAACCTGTATCTCTGTTTGCTCTATAAATGGGTTGGGGCGGATTATTACAACAGGTGAATGATCCTTTCCTGGAGTACCTCTAACCCCTGTAAGCAGATCATCATTGACAAAAACAGGGATACGGTGAACCTTGTAATCTGTTGTCAGGTCGAGGGTATCTGAAATATACCCAGGGATTTGATCGGTCGGGAAATCAATCTTAACCTTAAATACCAGTGAATCTTCCGGTTGAAGGATTACAGGCAGGGAAATTGGCCATGGGTCGATGTACCATGCGGCCGGACCATTAAAATATCCCTCCGGTTCAATATCTGTGATGGTAACCTCATAGGAAGAATTGTTTTTCCAGGAAATTTCTTTCCCATCCATACATTCCTCTATAGTTTCAAAGACCAGGGAGTCAGCTGAAGGCGTGAGGTTTTTATGCAACTGAAATGAAGCGATACGGGTTTGCCAGGTATTCCATCCTGTATAGGGAAGGTACTCCTGGGTATACCAGAAAGTAAGGTCATCCGAGGGGTCTACGCCCATCATGCTGTAATCGCCCCATCGGACATTCGTTGCCTGGTTTCCTTCACCTGTTACGACTTCTGCCTCCGCAAAGGTCATGGTTCCGGGCGTATCATAATAGTTCCTCCCGCTCAACCGGATGGAAGGATAGGTAGATGTCCCGGAAACACTATATCCTAGGCCAATGTTTCCGTCTTTATCCATTGCAACGCTTGCCATCCAACGGCTGTCAGCGTCAGGTGCAAATGTTCCTTGCTGAAATATTTCCCAGTCGGAATCATGCTTGCGTAACTCATACCATCTGACAGCCGCGTGGTCATTCCCGACATCAATGGTATGGTTGCAAAGCAGCGACTGGTAATCCCCGAAATTGCGGTACTGAAGGCGATACATCATGAACTGACCCAATCCGTGCAGCTTTGTACCCGTATTGGGTTGGGTAACCCATCCGACACCATTGTCCCAGTTGGCATCAAAAGGCTCAGTCTCAAGTTTCGCCACCTCCTCGAAAACACAGTTTGCCGTATCGTCCCAATCAACAATACACTGCCACAGCCAGATATGGTCGAAATCATATCCCCAGGCATCATCACGGATGGTAACCAGGTAATGGGGCGTGCCTTCAGGTGGGGGTGGGCCGTCAATATCTGCCGGCAGGAAGCTGGCCGGATCAGTAAGAAAGAACTGGGTAGGAGCATCCGCCAGGAAATGCAGGATAGCGGGGTCCGGATTGCCATTGATCATATCATCCCTGTTAAAAACAAGCAAACCGGCACCTTCCAGGTAGCTAAAAGAGGTTGAGATAAAATATTCATTGATAGTCAGGTAATAGCCATCTGACCAGACCCCCACTTTGGGATAATCGGGCATTCCTGTAAAGTGCAGGGCATAGCAATACCATGAGCCGAGCGGATCCGGACCGGTTGAAACGGCAATCATCTCCCAGTATTCCACGTAAAGGTCATAAACCATGGCGGTGGCGATCCAACGGTCGGCTATGGGGTCATAGATGACAACTGGATCGGTCCAGTTTTTATCGTGCCAGGGCCCGGGAAGTGAAGCCCAAAGAGTTTTATTATCCGCCGGACCATACAGCAGATCGCCGCTCTTATCCCAAATGGCAAATGAGCTTTTTACAATCTGTATATAATGATTTATCCCCACATCGCCTTCTGTATCCGGATTGGGAAGCATATTTACATTGCCCACTCCCTCGAAATTATGGATTATTTCCACAGGATCATTACTCAGTTCATCTAGGATATGATTCCGCACAATAGGACTGGCGTTATAGGGAGCAACCGGAAGCCCTTTTTGCATGTGATTGAATTCTTCCGCAATGGTTCTTTGGGGTTCGGGGGAGATTGGTACAACATCCCTTAATGCTGGGGATTCTGAAAATGCAGCAATATCATTAAAATATTTGCCTTTATATACATTTTTCTGGGAAAAAGAAAAGGGGATAATTAAGGCAATGACCAAACAGGATATCAGGGATCTCATTTTTCAGATTTTTATACGTTTTGAATCATCACTTTTAACTCACAAGTGCATGGTTCACTTTGCGACAAATGATAATTTCGTTAAAATTACGCATAAATAGATATAATTGCAATTATGGTTTTGCAATAAAATCCAGGATCTGTTACAAGCAGTAAGGGAAGAAAAGATTATTTATACCCTGCATCCGAGAAATAGCGCATAAATTGGGTACGCTCATAAAGTACAGGCCTTTTTATATTTTTTTGGCTGGCTTTTCCGCGAAAATCTGCAATGGTATCATAATTGTGCCTGAGCATCCAATCAGTCAGCGTATTCATCATAGATTCAATGGCCTTTGGTCCTTCCTTGTAAATTGCTGATACTACCTGAACAGCCTGAGCACCGACCAGCAGATTTTTTATCACGTGTTCCCCTGTAAAGATGCCACGGGAAGCCGTCAGTTCAATATTAACTTTATCATACAGGATACCGATCCATCGCAGTGTCATGGTATTTAGTTCTTTACAGCTAAGCACATCTCCTGATATTACTTTTTCCTTTTCTATATCCACATCCGGGCTGTAAAACTTGTTGAATAAAACAACAGCAGAGGCTTTTGTTTTAGATAATTGGTAGACAAAATTGGCCAATCCTGAGAAATAGAAGCTTATTTTCAGGGAAAAGGGAATGGAAATGGCATTTCCGATCTTTTCAATGATCTCAAAATAAATAGCTTCTTTTTCCAGGCCGGAGATATCTACATCGGCCGGGAGCAGGAAGAGGTTTACTTCAAGGGCATCTGCTCCTGCATCTTCTATCATTTTCGCATAGGCAATCCATTCATCTGCCGTCACACAATTGACACTGGCAATGACAGGGATATCGAGTGCTTCTTTCGTTTTTTTGATCAGGTTTACGTATTGAGTCAGGTTGTGCTTTTTACTGAAATACATAGCATAGTATTCCTGATCGTTAAACGAGCCGTACATATTGTTCAGACGTTGTTCGTCGACATCATGCAGGATCTGTTCTTCAAAAAGCGATTTTAAGACAATGGCACCAGCGCCAGCTTTTTGGTAGGCAATAGAATTTTCCACATTTTCCGTCAGGGATGAGCTACCGACAATAATCGGGCTCTTCAGGGATAATCCCATGTAACTTACTGAAACATCCATGTTGATTAGTTTTTGTCGCCAAATAAATATTTATCGATACCGAGGGCGGCTTTATGGCCGTTGGCAATACCGTGAATAACATCCGGTCCCTGGATAGTATCGCCTCCCATAAATAACCACGGAACGCTGGTTTGAAAATAATCATTAACCTTTATCCTGCCTCGTGGTCCCATTTCAAGGTCTTCTTTGATATCCTCAGAGATATAGCTCAGATCCATACCTTGTCCGATTGATTCCACAACCATATCTCCCTCGAAGAATCGGGCATTATCCAGGTTACACTGGGGGTTGAATTTACCTTCGGCATCGAACAGGGATAAGCATTGGACAACATGCAGTCCGGTTATCTTACCATCCCGGATTTCAATTCTCTGCGGGGCCCATCCCGGGAAAATGGTGGCTCCTTCCTCACGCGCTTCTACCACTTCTTCACGATCGGCAGGCATTTGTTCTTCCACTTCGAGGCTGGTAGCGATGACCTGCACTTTTCCGTATTTCTGCTTTTGCAAGCGTGCCAGCGAACGGGTAATATCCATAGCTACATTCCCTCCGCCAATAACCACAATTTTCTCAGCCACATGGATCTCTTCCTCAAGGGTTATCTTACGGAGAAGTTCAATGGCCTGGTAAACGTGCGGATGATCTGCTCCTTCAACACGGGTGCTGCGTCCAAGATGCAAACCGGTTCCGGCAAAAACGGCATCAAATTCTTTTCCCATTTTATCCAGGGTGATATCCTTACCAACGGTTATGTTGTAATGTATCTTCACACCCAGCGATAAAATATAATTTATATCCTTATCCAACTGGTCGTAAGGTAAACGGTATTCAGGAATTCCAAATCGCATCATACCGCCCGCCTGAGGCAATTTTTCAAAGATTTCCACCTCGTATCCCATCTTAGATAAATAGTAGGCTGCCGACAGTCCTGAAGGCCCGGATCCGATGATGGCTACCTTCTTTCCATTTTTGTTAACGGTGTCAGTTTCCAGGATCTCCTTATACTTTTCTGCAGGGTTCTGATCGGCAATATATCTTTTCAGCCAGCGTATTGAGATAGGTTCACCACGGTGGTTGAGAGAGCAAACACTTTCGCATTTATGGGTACAGATACGTCCGCAGATTTCGGGAAGAGGGTTTGTTTCGTACAAAATGCGTAATCCTTCCTCGAGGTCGTTGTTTCTGATTGCCTTGATATATTCAGGGATGCCCATGTGGGCCGGGCATGTAGCAGTGCAGATACCACATTCCACGCAGCGGTCGGCTTCTTTCTCTGCCTGTTCTTTCGAGAAACCTTGTATGATTTCGATAAAGGATTCATCGCGTTGTTCAGGCCCGAGGTGTTCCATCTTCACCCGTTCAAGGTCATATAATTCATATCCGTTACCCGGTTTTTTCCAGCCAGGCTCATTATTTTCCCATGATTTCCTGTCAATACCGGGTATAAACCTGAAATTATCCGAATCGGTATCCACCCAGGTATACTCGTTCGACAGGGTTAGTGAACCGGTTGTGCAAACGTCAACGCACAAAGCGCACCAGCAGCAGCGACCGTAATCGATACTTGGTCGCAGGCCGCTATCGCCATCTTTTGGGTTAAATCCTTCCACAGGCACCATATCGATGGCTTCATTTTCACAAATCGACTCGCAGGTTCCACATCCTATGCATGCATTCACATCATTCTTATGAAATCCCCGGTAACGGGGAGCACCTGGCCTTTCCCTCAAAGGATCTTTGATGGTCACCGGTTCCTTGAAAAGGTTTTTCCAGGCGGTAAACGGGGATAATATATCTTTAATCGAACTCATACCGTCATTCATTAAGATTGTTAACGTTCAATTTCGGGCGGACAGGTTTGCAAGGAAACCATGATACTGGCAACATCAGCAATATTAGCACCGATCAGCATTTTTTCCAGCAGGGAAACCGCATGAGTATAGCTTGGCCCGCGAAGGTTGATTCTCCTGGGGTAAGCCGATCCGTCGGATACCATGTAAAACCCGTATTCCCCACGTGATGATTCGGATCGGACATAAGTTTCACCTTTGGGCAGTTTCCAGTGAAGCACATTGGGGGTTTTGGCTCTGATATCTCCCTGGTCCGGGATTTTATCCAGGATCTGCCGGATCAGATCGACTGTCATGATCAGATCGTGCCAACGGATGCGTGATCGCGTGTAAATATCCGATTCAGTGGCTGTCTGAGGGTCAAAATCAAGTTCCTTATACTTCAGGTAGGGGTAATCCTTTCGCACATCTCTTTTAAACCCGGCAGCACGTGCATTGGGGCCTACTATACCGTAGCTGTCTACCCAGGAGGGATCAATGATTCCAACACCTACCGTTCGCTTTTTAAAAACGGCATTGTTAAACATCACTTTATCGATATTACCGATAAACTCATCAATATCAGCAAGGTTTTCCTTCATCCTTTTTCTGAAACCGGATGGGAGCAGGCCCCGGACACCACCCGGGATAATAAACATATGATAGACACGGCCGCCGGTCAGTTCCTCAAAACGATCCAGGATAAGATCCCGAAGATAAACACCCCATTGTACACCGATACCAAGCCCTGTGGTCCCGCCCTGTCCGGGGACAACCCTCAGCAATGACTGCAGGCGTGCCATCTCAAGGACTAAGGTTCTCAACCATGAAGCTGCTTCCGGAATCTCTATTCCACCCAGTTCCTCGACGCCGGCGGCAAGGTTATACTCGTTGTAATCAGGTTCGGCAACACACATACGGATGCAGGTAGGGAAGACCTGTATATATTTCCTCCGTTCAAAAAGTTTCTCAAAACCACGGTGCAGATATCCAACATGAGTTTTTGCCTCTATAATCTCATCCCCACTCACAGTCAGTTCGATAGACATGTTTCCTGTGACACCGGGATGATTGGGCCCCTGCCATATTTTCACAAATTTTTGCGATGCCTTATCCACCACAAAGCTACCATCGCTTCTTTTCTCAGGATAATTGGCGCGGTCGTATCCCGGATCCAGCCAATGCATTTTATTCATTGGGATATAGTTTTTGTTTCATGTACTCAGCCGGGTCATGGGTCTTGCGTCCCGGACGAGGGAAATATGTTTCTTCTGAATATTTTTTCGTGTCAAAATCCCGGCGCATTGGCGGGATATCATCCCATCCTTCCAGCAGGAAAGGCTCGTTGATACGCGGACTTCCCGGGAAGTGTATACCAAACATCTCCTTCAATTCCCGTTGGTACGTTGCCACCTGGTTCCACAAATGATGAGCAGTGGTCATTTCCGCCTTTTCCCGCAATATCACGGTACGAATGCCTATGTCAACCTTTTCCTTGGGATTATTCAGGATATAGGTTAACTGAAACAAACCGTCTTCAATCCAATCCACGGCGGTCATAAGCACAAAATGGCTGAATCCCTCATAATCACGCAGGTATGTAAGCATTTGAACCACGCTTTCCTTATCAATGGTAAAGAAAGTGAGGTTATCCCGTTGATATTGGATTTCCGAAAGGTTGAACTTATAGCCTATTTTATCTATGATTTTTTTCATGATTTACCAGTTATAATCGGGCATATTCCAATCCTTGATGATCTTTTTCTGGTTGGCTTTGTACCAATCAAGGTTCTCGATATATTTATTGGCGTTTTCGGCCTTGCCTTGTTTTATCAGTTCTTTGAGTTTCATGAACCCTGCGAGCAATGCTTCGGGGCGTGGCATACAACCGGCAATATAAACATCCACCGGCATATAATGATCAAGCCTGTTGATGGTATTGTAGCTATCCCAGTACATACCCCCATTGATGGTACAGCTGCCCAGGGCAAGCACATACTTGGGGTTTTGCATCTGTTCATAGCTTCGGATAACCCTTTTGAGGGTTTTCACCGAAAGGTAACCGGAAATGATAAAAGCATTTGACTGCCGGGGGGTAGGGCGAGTCTGCACTCCGAAGCGAAAAGCGTCGAAGCGCGGGGTCATCAGGGGAGGTATCTCTATACTTCCGCATCCTGTCCCAAACCCCAAAACCCATATCGATTCTGCCCTTGCCCAGTTCAGGAATCTCTCTACCACCTTATTTCCCGGCTTTGAAACCTGCGGGCGATCTTCGCAGAAGTAATCTCTTATCGGGTCGATCTCAATGATACTCCCGTCGGGCGCAAGCACTTTGCGCGGTTTGTTTTCTTCATGAAGAAATTTGTTGTTATTTGTTGTCTCTTTCATGTTGTGCCCGGTTTTCTTAAATGAATATGATAATCGCAATGATGCCCAACAGCAGTGGTACTTTCAGGAACCAACGCACCGACTGTTCTATCCTGAACCTTGGGAAAACGACCCCGACAAAAACACTCCAGAAATAAATAAGGAATGTTTTCAGGATGAGTTCGAACCAGTTGTTTGCGCCGCCAAAGAACAGGTTCATGAAGAGTACGGCTTCCACCACATGTAAGATGGCTGCATTGGTGCGCAGGACACCCAGGTAGGTAGAGTGGTATTCCGTGGGTGGTCCGATGGGGATCTCGTTAGGCGCTTTTACCAGGTCAAAAGGGGAATGTCCGAAAGCTCCCAGCAGTGACAGCATGGCTGCGATGGTTGCAAAAGGGTTTGTTACCAGGGTCCAGGATGTTATTCCGCCTTGCTGGGCAGCTACAATATCGGAGATTGACAAAGTCTGGTATTGTATTGCCAGGGATATGACGGCCAGGGTCATCGGGACTTCAATAGCGGTGAACTGCGACAGTCCGCGGCTGATACCGATAGCAGAATATGGGTGTCCACCCTCTCCGGCCCCCAGGGCCATACCCAGCATACCGAAAAACTGGAAGTAAAGGATCAGCACCAGGTCGCCGGAAAAAGAGAAATTTGACCAGTGTGGTGAACCAAAGATTAAGGGCAGGAAGAGAAAGATCCCGACACCTCCTGAAAGCCGGAAGACAGGTCCCAGGTAAAACATAACCCCGTGGGTGATCTGCGACCTGATAGCATAGTTTTTGATCAGGTCGATGTAAGGCTGGTATACCGGGATGCCGTATCGTTTACCCACCCGGGCAACGATTTTCCGCATGATCCCTCCCATGATCAGTCCCCAGTTCAGAACGATAAATAACCCGAGTAATGTCCAGAGTATTTTGCTCACAGAAATTTCCATCTATATGCCACTTATGTAAATGATAAAAACTATAACTATATATGATACCAAATGAATGATATAGCTTTGCCCGTTACCACTGTATAGTTGCCGGATAAAATTACCGGACGATTCCAGGGTATTCGTGATGTAGTTCCAGAAATTGGTGATTCCCGGCTCTACAATGAACCCGAGCGCTTTATTGTATCCTGCATAAATATTATGAGAAACATGTGTCAGTTCAGGGCGTTCCGGCCTCTCCCCTGCATATACTATATTAAATTGTTTAACCTTTTGGGCTTTGCGGCTCATCAACATCAGCCAGCCCAGTAAAATCACAAACATCACCCCGATGACCATCATGATCGTTGTGGCATCCCAGTATCCCAGTTTACTGATGGCGGTGGTTCCATTCCAGGTAAGGGGGTCAGATGGGAAAGCCGATGAAAGGGCGATTCCTAAAGGTTTCAATAGTAAATCAGGTTTGGCTGAGAAAACCATAATTCCCAATATCAATACATATTGCGGAAGCAGATACCAGAAAGGCAATTCTTTCACATTCCTGTGGTTATCCTTCAATTGTCCCAGGAAAATGGAATAAATAAGTTTAAAACAGTAAAGGAATGCAATAGTACCGGCGAAGAACACAATGGCCCCCTGAAAGTACCATCCTTTTAATATCACTGCATTGTAAAAGAGCCACTTACCTGCAAACCCGGAAAGAGGCGGAATGCCGGCAAGCGTTATAATCCCGATCAGCAGGGCAATAAAAGTGAAAGGCATTTTTTTGATAAGCCCCCCCATTTCGTACATATTGTGAGTATTAAGGCGCAAAACGATCCCCCCAACAGCCAGGAAGAGAATGGCTTTAAACATGAAATGGTTAATGGTATAGGTAAATCCGGTTAGCCATCCTAGCTGCGACATGATAGAAAATGCAAACAGGATGTACCCGAGTTGTCCAATACTTGAATAGGCCAGCAAGCGTTTGGCATCTTCCTGGAAGACAGCCCCAAGATTACCAACCAGGGCGGTTAAGGCGCCAATCCATCCCAGAATATAAAACAGATATTCATAAGGGTTGTTTTCACCTCCTGCAGAGAGCATAAGCAGGATCAATCCGAATACCCCGGCCTTCAGGAGGATGGCTGAAACCATCGGGGAAACATCGGATTCAGCTTCACCGTGGGCGCCCGGGAGCCAGATATGCAGTCCAAGGGAGGCGGTCTTGGTCATGAACCCAACCGCCAGCAAAGCAAGGGCAACAGCAGGGTAGTATCCAATCTGTGAAAGCAGGTTAAGGCTTAGTCCGGTATTCCCAATGGAAGCCATTCCAAAAGCAAGCAGGATCAGATATGCACCACCAACGGAAAACAAGATATAGCTATATGCATGAACCATGGATTTTTTCCCACGTATGATCAGAAAATACGAACCAATGGTCATTAACTCCCATGCAAAAAAGAACTGCAGCATGTTTTCGGCTTCCAGCAGCAGAGCCAGACCCCCGAACATCAGCATGGCAGACGGGTAGAAACCGGCCCTTTTCCCTTTTACCTGATAACCCGGGATGAGTGTTAAGATTCCCCCAACCAGGAAAATGACCGTAAAGATCTGCTTCAACAGATCCTGACCTGGCAGGAGAAGATATGCAAACCATCCTGTGGCCAGTATGGAAAGTGTGTTTTTAATATACGCCGGAAGAAAATCGACCAGTAACAGAACGACAACCACGAGTATTGGCAAAAAGTTGATGGTATCTCCAAAAGCGGTTTCCTGGGAAATATAATACCCGCTGATAAACAGACCCAAGCCGAAGAGGATAACCGGTATAATTTCAGAAATGTTCACCTTTGGCAATTCGACCGTATCCAGCTTGATGGAGTAACCCATCCATCGAAACAAATAAACGACTTCAAAAACCGAACCCACCAGCAAAGCAATGATGGCAGCAATTTGACCATGGTTAGCCAGTTCCATCACCAACTGCCATTTCCCCCAAAATGAAGGGAATGGGGGAAACCCCGTGAGTGCTAAAATAAAAGTGATAAACAGGAACAGCAGCACCGGTTTTTGGCGAAGTGCAGACCATTTCTTCAGCTCATCCATCCTGACAATACCTGCGAGCCAGAACAAGCCCGCTTTGGCGAAAAAGTGGCTGGCCAGGATACCGATAAAAATCATTTTAAAATTATTGCCGGAATGAGGTAACAAACCGATAATTGCCACGAGCAGCCCAATTTGTCCGACAGAAGAATACCCAAGCAGGCGCCTGGCATTTGTTTGATTGATACCCAGGAAGTTGGATCCGACAAAAGTCAGCAAACCGATCAGGCTCAGAAAGTGTAATAATCCCTCCGAAGCCATTCCTGAAAACTTATACAACACATAAAGATTAGCCGTAGCAACAGCGGAAGAAAGCATGGCAGACAAGCCAGGGTGAGCGGCCTGGTAAACATCCAGTGCCCACCCGTTAGCCGGAAACGGTTTTAATTCGAGGATTACAGCTATCAGGATCAGGAACAGGGAAATCATTGCACCTTGTCTGAAAAGGGTAGAATCCCCGATGATCTGGTCAAGGTTAAGCGATCCGGTAAACGAGTACATGAAGATGATTCCGATAAGGAGGATACTTCCGATCACACTGGTAGCAACCATATATTTAAACCCGGCAGAAACGGCATGGAGGCCTTTCTCAAGGATGACAAGTCCGGCAACGGCAATACTTCCTACTTCCAGGAACACAAATATGTTAAAAAGGTCGCGGGATAAGGAAATCACATTCAGGCTCATGAAGAGCACAAGGAAAACCATCATGCTTCCTGTACCGTTCTTTTTCATGGCTGGGGCCATATAAACCGCACCCAGCAAGCCGGCAAGGTTTATCATTCCTGAGATCACTGACTCTTCAATGCCCATGAAAAGGTTGATGGAAAAAGGAGGTTTAAACCCGGCGGTAAAAATGTTCTGTGGCCCTGTCAGATCATGAAGCAGGTAATAAACCCACTGAAACGACACGACCGCGTTGAACAACAGGCCTCCCAGCAAAAGAAAATACGAAAAACGGTTCGTTGATTTTCCCAGCACACCCATCAAAAAAGCTATTCCCAGCGAAACAGCAATGATATATATCGGAGAGATCGGATCCATAGTAATCATGCTTAAAGGATTATCCTTTTAATTCTTTATAATCATCAATATTCAGCGACTTTTTAGCCTGGTACATTTTCAGGGCATAGGCCAGCATCAGAGCGGTCACACCCAACCCGATTACGATGGCAGTAAGCACCAGGGCCTGAGGAAGGGGATCCACCACTTTTTGAGAAACCTGGGTTAATCCAACTGAATCATCCAGGATGGGAGCTGTACCGCCTCTGATATATCCCAGTGTGACAATCAGCACGTGGAGTCCGGTATCCAGGACAGAAAACCCGATAATGATCTTAATGATGTTCCTGTTTGACAGAATGCCGAACAGGCCAATCAGTATCAGTGCAAAAGCGGTTATTAATGCGATAATATCCATTGAACAAGTATTAATAAATTACATTTCTTCCTTTTGAATAATCTGGAAGCGGGACAGCACATTGGAAAGCTCGGCACCTACCTTCAAGCCTATGAAGGAATAGATCACCGGGATAGCACCAGCGCTGAACAATTCCCCCAAAGTCCCGAGGGGCAATATTCTATTATCCAGGAAACCACCGGCCAGCAAAAGCCCCAGCACGCCGACAGCAACAAATACTATCCCGGAGATCGACTCAATGGTAGCGATGATATGATGGTTTAACGAGAACTCAGGATTAGCCATCAATACCAGTACCAAGGCTGTAGCCAACACGGCTCCCCCCTGGAATCCACCGCCCGGAGTAAGGTGGCCGTTGATAAAAATGTAGACCCCGAGCAAAATAACAATCGGCAGGAGCAATTTTGAGGCTGTCAGCATTATTTCGCTGGTTTCGCGCTTTTTCTCTTCCTCTTTCACTTTACCGTTGGTTTTCAGGAAAAAGCTGACAATGGCGGCAACCAAAAAAAGTATAGTCACTTCTCCAAGGGTATCAAGGCCCCTGTAAGTGACCACCACTGCAGTAACCAGGTTGGCAGCGCCCACCTCTTCTGCTCCCCGGTCGGCATAATGTTGAGCCAATGGCGAAAGGCCTGAATTGCTGTCGTGATTCCCGAACAGACTGATAAATATCACTGCCAGGCCGGCCAGAATGAGCAATATGACAAAATTCCGGATCATTGTGTTTTTTTAATTTTAAACAAAACATAGAAAAACAGGACAGTTGTAAGTCCGCTTCCAATAGCGGCTTCAGTCATGGCCACATCGGGTGCGGCCATCAACAAATAGAGTACCGATGCCATCAGTCCTACCATCCCGCTTGCAATAACAGCTACGGTCAGCTTTTTCTGAGCTATAGCGGTAATTGCCATCACAAGCATGACCAGGCATAATATAATTATGAGTAACAGGTTCATAGTTCTTGTTGATTTAAAGTATCTGATTCATTTATATCATCCTGATCTAGGCTCAGCCTGTCAATAACCGTCAATTCCGATTTTTTAACCTTAGTAAAATGGGCTGCACGGGCAAGCAGATGTGAAGAAATGGGGTTTGTGATAAGGATGAATACTATCAGTAGGAAAAATTTCCCAAGAACCTCAGAATGGATAATCCCTATTCCTAGCAGGGTAAGTATGGTACCCAGTGTAGAAGCCTTGGTTCCAGCCTGAATACGAGTGAAAACATCCGGCATTCGAATCAATCCGATGCTCCCAAGCAAAAGAAAGATTGCTCCGATAAGCGTGATAAACGCACCAATGATATCTATGATCTCCATGTCTATAAACTTTTTTCAAGGTATCTGGCCACAACTATAACCCCGAGGAAACTAAGCAATCCATAAATGATAGCAACATCGATATAGATTAGCCTGCCCGAAAAATGAGTGATCAGGGCGATGATCGAGATTGAGATAATGGTCATAATGTCGAAGGCGATCACCCTGTCAAAGAGCGATTCTGCCCAGAAGAAACGGTATAATGATAATATCAGGCTTACCAATATTATTATACCTGATATTGTTAAAATTATGTCAACCATAAATTACCTCCAGATGTTTTTCAAATTTTCTCACAATCAAATCCGTAGCCTCCTCTATATTTTTACCTTTCACATCGATCCAATGAATAAAAATCCTGTCTCCTGAGAGTTCAACAGTAAAAGTTCCAGGAGTAAGGGTAATGGAATTAGCAAGGATCATTCTGCCCAGTTGAGACGTTAACTTTGTTTTTACCTCTACTATTCCAGGATTAATGGGAAGTTTCGGAGATATTACACGTCTGGCTACATCAAGATTTGCTTTGACAAGTTCGAATAGAAAGACGATAAAGAATAGGAACCAATGCCACAGAGCCCTGGGATTCAACTTAATATCGTTGAACAAATTACACGCCTTGCAAAAGATCAAAGCAATGGCAACGGAAAGAATGGCCCCCATCATGACCACTTCCCCTGAAAGGCTGTTATTCAGTAAAACCCAAATAACGAAAAATGTTAAAACAGACAGGGTCAATGATTTAAGTTTCATATTTTATGAAAATTCGTATTTCAGCAAAAGTACCCGGATGATTCATTGAAAAATAAGTAACGGCATATAATCAGACCAACTCCTGAATATAAACAGATCCGGATTTTCATGTATTTCGGCTTATAGAATTAATATATTTGCAATTACATTAACAGTATCCTGTAAAAGAGATGTCTATCAGCAATGAGGTAATACCGGAGAAACAGATTGATTCATGTCTGGCTTGCGGAAATAAATCTTCCTGCTTCAATCAACTTAGTGAACAGGAGCTGATAATGAGCGACAATCACAGAGTTGAGTTGAGCTTTAAGCCTGGAGAGGTTATTTTCAAACAAGGTTTGTTTGCCAACAATGTACACTTCATCAAAAGTGGAATTGTAAAAATATACATGGAAATACCCAGATCGGGGAAAAACCTTGTGTTGAACATTTTACCACCAGGGACTCTGATAGGGTTGCCATCTGTTTATGGGAACAAAGTATACGGATACACTGCCCAGGCAATAGAGAATACAACCATTTGTGTAATTGAGAACAGTATTATTAAAAATCTGATAGAAAATAACGGGAAGTTTGCGGCTGAGATTATTAAAACCATGAATCACTGCACTAATTCCACATTCCAGCACTTTGCCAATCTTATGTACAAACAGCTTAACGGCAGGCTGGCCGATGCCTTGATCTATTTATCGGAGGAGATATACAAAAGCCCGGTTTATAAGTTATCTCTTTCACGTGCGGACTTAGGGGAACTGACCGGTATGTCAAACATGAGTGTAGTGAAAGTGCTTAAAGATTTTAAGGACAATAAGCTGATAAAGATTGAGGGAAGCATGCTGACCATCATCAACATGCCATTACTAAAAAGGATCAGCGAGATTGGATGATCAGATCGAAACAAAATTATTGAATAAACAAAAAATCTTCAAACTATCTCATATCAAGATATTACTCAGTAACTTCTTTCTGATTTTTCCCTTAGTTCTTTAATCCTGGAAAGAAGTATATCAAGGGGGTATATCATCAGGAAAAATGCCGCCCAGGTTTTGGGGATATCTTCTACCAGCGTATCGTTGATCCCATATTTTTCCAGCGGTAAGGACTTGAGGTCTGCAACCGCCATTATTGCGAAGAATATTCCTGCTATCAGCAAATATCTCCATTTAACGAGAGGTTGTTTTAATATTCGTTCATAGAATACCAGTATCAGGACTTCCACAAGGCCAAGGAAAATGATCACAAATGCATCATCAAAGGCAAAAACATCTCCAATCCCTTCATGGATCCGGAAGCGGTCGTCGAAGCCCAGGTAGAAAAAGATAAGGGCCTGGCTCAGGTAAAAAATAATTTTCCTTTTTCTGTTTTCCAACATGCTTTCCGACATGGCATTAACAATGAAAAGTAGGGCTGAGGCCCAAAGCAGGAACATGGTAAGGGTTGTGTTCAGGGCAAACAAATGGGAAGGACCATAAATATCCTCATAAAGAGGCATTACCCATCCATCGAAATTTATCAGGGAAAGGATTATGATACCTAACATATACAGTATCATCAGGCCAAATAAAAACCACCAGAATCTTTTCATAGAACGATTTTTTTATATATTCACACTAACAAAGATAAAAAAGCTGTGGAACTTCTTTAATGGCAGCTTAATTAAAAGAGCCTCTTAAGAATCCGGAATATAGATAAATCCATTAATCCCGCAATAAGGTTTATTTCAGGAATCAGGGCAAAAAAAACGGGGCCACCTGATATAAGCAGCCCCGCGAGATAATGTTGAATTTACTATCGCTTCAGGAAGCGATTCGTGACACATATTCCATCAATATTTTTCCCTTCAAGAACATACACTCCGGAAGGCAAGTTCCCGACATCCAGTTGATGCAGGATTCCCTTCCTGAATTCATTTTGACATTCTTTCATCATCCTGCCTTCAATGGAATAGATACTAACAGATATCATGCTTTCCTCAGGTGTGAAGTATAATGTCTCATTTACCGGATTCGGAAATATTTTGACAGAGGGAATCTCATTTTCTCCTACTCCTGACGGGAAATTATGATCAACGAGATAATGAACGGAATAATCCGCAAAGCCAACAAATTCAATAATTGTGAAAACCGGAACCTTGATATTTTCCGCAAACCAGTAATAACTTATCATATCGGAGTTCCCTGTGAAAGTCCACCCCGAACCGAAATTCATCCAAGAATAAGTATTGCTTGTTTCAGTAATACGTAACACATTGTTATATGTTGCTACCGGTGTGATGAGGCTCCCATAGGCATCGGCCTGAACATGAATACTACCGGAGTCACGCATGAAATAGGACCCTATACCACTACTGAACAATCTCATATCAAAATTATCGCTAAATGCACCCCCATATGTAATAGGGTATTCCATAGCCACCTGTTCATCATCATAGTGCCAAAAAGATACATTTCCTGATTCATAAGCGCCTATTCCAAGCAGGACTTGTTCTCCTGAGGTCATGAGATAATAAGCATAAGCGCCATCATCGGTACCATTGGGGCGGGTGCAAATATTTGCGCCGGCGACAGTGGCAGAATCGGCGAATGGTGTTCCTGCCGGATTCACGCAAATAGCGGGTTCCCCGGCAATAAAAGTCCCCCCGGTGATGCTGCCAAAATCCCACTGGACACCTGCACCCGCAGGGCCGGGATCAATGGATTGCACCTCATCATAAATATCATACCGGTAAGTGTCTCCGGGTTGAAGGTTGTAAGTGCTGTTCAGGGTGATCTGTCCATAGGTCAAAACAACCGACAACATGCTAATAATTAAAGTATTGATTCTTTTCATGGCAATATTTTTATTGGTTAGTTATTAATTGTTATCAATAGGGAAGATCTGCCAGTTAGGTTTGCCAAAATGCAGACCTGTCACTGCATGAGATGCAAGTATTGTGTATCCGCTGTTGATCACAAATTGATCGGTATCGGTCACAGAATACCCGATCACATAAAGGTCTCCCCCACCCGGTTCATATTTATTAAATGCAATTTTATTTGAGTTAGGTGATGACCAGAGATTGGTCGTATGCAAACCGTTTACCATAAGATGGCTGGAAATGTCTGTCATCGCCTGATTGTCAACATTCAACACCTTCACTTTAACATCATTTCCTTCATTCATCAGAAAAATGAGGAATTTTCCATCATGGGTCCAGCATATATCCTTATAGTTTGCTTCCTCCATGGGTACACTAAAAAGTACCTGTTTATTGTTACCATTTGAATCCATGATGATCACGGCATCGTGCGGATGGTTGGTGTCTATTTCCCGGAGTTTGCCGTTAAAGGCAATTTTGGTTCCATTGGGTGACCAGCAGGGCATATAGGCAAAAACCATTTTTGTGGCAACCCTGCCAGGGCATACAACGCCTTCATCCTTAAATGTAAGTTGCTGATAACCGGAGCCATCTTCGTTAATCCTGTGAATCTGGTCGTTGGATTCATTTCCCACTTCCTGAGCAGCGAAAACAATATTGGGTCCGACGAGGGAAACATCCATCTGCATGACATCAAAATCATCTTCACTGGTAACCTGAAAGAGATTATCTCCGGTAGTCCTGCTACAGGTATAGATCACCTTAACAAAGCTGCCACCAGGTTCCTTACTTGTAATAACGGCCTTCTGGCTCATGTAACCGAGAACCCAGTCTTCCAAACCTATAACATTGGGCTGTACTTTTGCCAGGACAATACCTGTTGATGGTGAAACAATGACATACTGTGATACGGTTGACTGAGCAATGATAAGCGAGTTGTCTAAAATTTCTGTCGTTTCCTGATCTTCTTCCTCGTCTTTCTGGCAAGAAACCAGTGTTGAGACGGCTATCAGGATCATAAAAAGAAAAGATGTGTACTTCTTCATAATAAATTGGTTTAAGTTGATTATGTTTCCTTCTGAATGTTTCGAATAATTTTCATAAGAGCACTTTTTTGCTGTTTGATCTTCTTCCGGATCTCGGCAATACTATCTTTATCCTCGGCGGTCTTTTTCCCCTTCGATGGTTTTTGATTTTTCCCTTCCATTTGCTTGATCACCCTTTTAATGGCAAATGTATGGGTGGGATAACCGCAGCAAAAATTTCACAGGTCTTATAAAAGTTTCAGGAAGGGTTTCAAAAAGTCACAATCATTGTAACAGGCAGTATAACAGCAAAATAAAACAGGGTATTTATAACTGCATCAGGAATGGGATGAGATTATCTTCGCTTGATAAATTCAGTTTTTTACGCAGGCGATAGCGGGTTGTCTTAACCCCTCCCTCTGATTTAAAAGTAACTGCAGCAATTTCTTTGGTGGTAAGGTTTAATTTCAGTAAGGCGGCTGTCTTGATCTCCGTAGGGGTCAGATCGGGACATAACTCGAGCAGGCGCTGATAAAAGCCGGAGTGGATATTCTTGAATATCTTGTCGAATTCGTTCCAGATATTCTGCTTATTATTATTTTCCAGCTCATGGATGATCCTTTTAATGTATTCTGACATTTCTATATCCGCTCCGGGTTTGCTGTTAAGTTTTTCAAGCTGATCGATAATACTTGTAATTGTATCATTAAAACGGATCATCTCCAGAGCTTTGGATGCCAGTTCCCTGTTTTTCGACTCCAGTTGTTCCTGAAGCAAACGGTTCTCATTTTCCCTGATCCTGCTTTCCTGGGTCATGATTAAGCTTTGCTGTTCCATTAGCAGTGCATTCTTTTTCATAGCCTGTGATTTTAACCGGAACAAAATGGCCACGAAAAAAAGGATGGCCAGCAAGGTAAAGCTGGAAATGCTCAGCAAGAGGATATTCTGTTTCTGGATTTTGCTTTCGTCTTTAAGCCGGGCTATTTTATTATCTTTTTGTTCCGACTGAAACTTTTGTTCAAATTCCACCAGTGTACGTTCTTTTTCTGCAGTGAAAAGACTATCATCCATTTTTTTATGACTTGCCAGGAAATCATAGGCCTCATCGTACCGGCCATTATGGTAAAATATTTCTGACAAAATGAGAAATCCTTTACTCACCAGGGCAGGGTTGTTTATCCCGGCTGCCATTTCACGGGCTTCCTCTGCCAGTTTAATTCCTTCCTTATTACCGAGATAGTTCATAGCCTTGGCCAGCCGATAACTGGTAATGCAGACGCCGGTCTTTTCATCCAGTGAAGCAAAACGATCCCGGGCATCCAGGAGGTAAACAATGGCTTCTTCGTACCTTCCCATGGAGATCAACAAACCGGCAAGAGCATACTTAGAACTGGCAATTACACGGCTTATGCCAAGCTGCTCCCTGATCTCAAGGCTTTTCTTATAATAAAAGAGGGAAGAATCATGTTGCCCGAGAACTTCGTATGCTTCTCCAAACTGGAGCATTGCACAGGCAATTCCGAAATTATCTCCAATCTCTTTTTTCCTTCTAAGGGCTTCACGAAAATACCCAAGTGCTTTAACCGGGTCTTTCCTTGCCACAAGGATGTTTCCCATAGCCATATACGAAGCAGAGGAGAGGATATTATTAGGAGCCATTTTTGATAACTCCAAAACATTTTTATAATGATTCAGGGCATTGATATAATCACCTTGTATCCTGCAAGACTCACCCATGAAAAACGACAACAGGACCATAGATTCTTTATCATCACTTTTGCTGATCGCATTTTCAGCAAGACCGTAATATTTTTCAGCCAGTTTGTAGTCATCTTTGTAATAATATACCCGTCCCTGCCACAGCAAGCTTCTACCTGTACCCTGCTCATAATTGGAGGCGGTAGCAAGCGCAAATGCTTCCTGGAGGTAAGCCAGTGCTTTATCGTTTTCAATACTGCAGTATTGCTCACCCAATTCAAGAAGAAGATGAATTTTTACAGTATCGTCGGGCAAGCCTGATAGCGCTGATTCATCAGGAGTTTGGGCATAGAAAATCCCAGGCACTAAAAATAGCACACATCCGAATTTTAATAATTTAATAAACGGGCAGGCACATTGACATAACGAACGGACTAAGTCTTCTCTCATCAGAACATGGCAGGCTTAGGATTTCTTTTACAAATATAAAAATTAATCGATACGCATATGTATTTGAATATAAAACCGGGCATTCGATTTTTATCCAGTTTATGCTTAAGGAGTTCGGCGAGCTAATTCGATAATAGTATCGAACCTGTATAAAAAATATTGTATATTGTATGCAAAAAGTAAAAGTGGGCAAATTCAAAGGCCGCTTGTTATGCTAACTTTAGGGAAAAGATAAATATGATTTTTTTTAAATGCTACCCAAATCATTAAAATCATGAAACAATACATTAAGATTTTCGCTTTTATTGCCCCGGTTTTATTGCTACTGGGTGCATTTTTCAAAACAAATCACTGGCCGGGGGCAAACATTCTGATCGCGGTAGGTGCTTTGGCCAGCATTTTATTATTTATTTTGATGATCTCCTCATTTCTTGGCAAGCTTGCGACCGGCTTTGAGCGATTTAACGGGATTTTTGTTTCCCTGGCACTGATCGTTTCATTGCTGGCTTTGATGTTTAAGGTCATGCACTGGCCAGGAGCCGCAACTGTAATATGGTTTGCCGATATCGGCATACTTCTTTCCGGCATTTTCCTGCTCATAGATGCCCTGCTGGAAAAAGACCTGGCTAAATGGCGGCTGAAAATCATCGCCATGTTTTTTGTAATTTTTGTCTTTCTTATGGTGGTGCTGGCCGGCTAAATCAATATCAATTGAGGTTGCTGTCGGTCATTTATAAGCAATTGAAGCATAACCAACCCAATGATGCGTGTTTGCCGGAGCAGTTGTTCCCATTCCAAGGTCATCCACTTTTAAAACAGGATGGTTGATGCTGTTGGAATAACCGATAATCGTTCCGGCCAACGGCTTATTCCCGGTTGCTTCATTCAATTCAAATACCGTCAGCAATCCCAATGGCACCGAATATCTGCCGCACCATGTCCATTTGTATTCATGGTAGTTATTTTCATCAACGGTAAACTCACAGAAAGCCTTTATCTTACGTGGGCTAAGGTTTCCTGATAAGGTATCCATGATCATTTTCTCATGAGCAAGAGTTCTCGCATATCCGGCACTGTCGGTCCCGTATACCGCGAAATTCTTCCCTCCCCAATCCTCATCACCGTAATGTACCGCATCGGTTGAGATTACAAAGGCAAAATCTTTACCCCATTCCAAACCTTTATCAACGAGTACACTCCTAATAGCCTCAGACAAAGGCTTCGCGATATCCTCCATCCTGTTGTATGACATATATGGCACCAATACGGGAATGATCTGCACATCCCGGTTATAAAACTGAAGGAAAGGGATCAAAGCTTCCAGGGAATGCTCCATTTGGTGCATGGAATCATTCACCACAAATAGTCCTGGCGGCAATTGCTGCTTAAGCATATCCCTTATTTCCGACACCTTAACATCGCCGTACGGTCCCTTCCAGCAATCATAACTGTCGAAAATGAGTTGGTCCTCAAGGCCAAGCAGTCTGGCTTTGTGGGCAACACCAAAAAGAAAAACAGTTGTGGCTCTGATATTCTTCAGGGTTTCAGGATATAAGTTGCCAACAAATGCATAATCATCGTGAGGAGAAATAACCACTTTGGGCATATCCAGGAATGTTTCAGGATTTTGCTCATGATTCCTGGTTAATCTCTCCATAATGCTGTCCATCTGATAGTCGAGATGGGCAAACCCAATCGTGTCAACCGGGTAACGAAGGTTATTCGTTTCCCGGTTTACCGGCTTACAAGCCAGAAAGGCAATGGAAATGATGATAAGCATCATGGTGTTTCGTACGATCATTTTGTGCATATCTGAATTATGGTTGTTAAGCAAAACCGTTTATCCAAATTCAATAAAGAACTACATTTTAAAAGTGACGGATCACTCCTTGAACCCTGTTACTTGCGGCCTGCATCCATTTATTATCCTTCCCAATTACATATAAAGTAAAATTAAGAAAAACCAACACGCAAATTAACCAAACACGCATTGATTTTGTTTACTTACTTTTGTAAGATTATTCTGCATCTAAGATCTTCAAGCAATATGTTTAAGAACAAAAATTTAATCCTGAAAAACAAAGGTTTATATTTCCTATTATTATTCCCTTTGTTTTTTTCCTGTGGTGAAAGAGAACAGGGATCGGCTTTAAGGAATACAACAATGCTTGTCGTTGACGGGATTGTATTGCATCCGCGGGAACTTGAAGAAAAGTTACGCGTAACAGGAACCATCCTTGCCAATGAGGAAGTTGACATAAGGACGGAGATATCCGGAAGGATAACCTCAATCAATTTTTCAGAAGACAGCCGGGTAAACAAAGGCGACCTCCTGGTAAGGATAAATGACAGTGAGCTTCAGGCTCAGCTGAAAAAGCTTGAGCTTGAGAAGAAGCTTGCTGAAGATGATGTTTTCAGAAAAACCAAACTCCTGGAAATGAATGCGGTAAGCCAGGAAGAATACGATGTAGCTGTAAATCAGTTAGGAATCATAGAAGCAGAGATTGAACTCCTCAGATCTCAGATTGCCAAGTGCAATATTACAGCTCCATTCAGCGGTAAAGTAGGACTAAGAATGGTCAGTCCGGGTGCTTATGTTTCCCCTGCCACCCTGATCACTCACCTTCAGGATTATGACCCGGTAAGGGTAGAGTTTGCCGTTCAGGAGAAATATCAGGGCAGGATAGACAAGGGTACCTTGATACGATTTGAGCTGGTAGGCATTGACAGTATCTTCAGCGGGAAAGTATACGCTGTTGATTCCCGTATTAATCAGGGCACAAGGACATTCACGGTCAGGGCCTATTGCAGCAACGGAAAATTTATGCTTGTGCCCGGAGCATTTGCGCGGGTAGAGGTTTTTCTGGCGAATATCCCTGATGCGTTGTTAGTCCCGAGTGAGGCCATCATCCCCGACATACGGGGAGAGAAGATATTCCTTGCCAAAAACGGTCATGTAAGACCGGTTTATGTAAAAAGCGGGATGAGGACGGAAAGAGAGGTTGAGATCGTACAGGGGGTGATGGCCGGGGATACGGTGATCACGACCGGTCTTTTGCAGATCAGGGAAAACATGCCCATCCAGGTAAATATTTTACCCGTAAACAATTCCATGCAACCAGCACAATGAATATAGCATCTGTCAGCATAGAACGTCCGGTATTAGCGACTGTGATCTCCATTGTACTGGTTTTATTTGGGATTATCGGATTCACTTTCCTCGGCGTAAGGGAATATCCCAGTGTTGATCCACCGGTTGTAACGGTATCCACAAGTTATGTGGGGGCAAATGCCGATGTGATGGAGTCGCAGATCACGGAGCCTTTGGAGGAATCCATAAATGGTATTGCGGGCATCCGTTCCCTCACTTCTGTAAGTCGCGACGGCAGGAGTACCATCACCGTAGAGTTTGAGATAGGCACTGACATGGAGGCGGCTGCCAATGATGTACGCGACCGTGTTTCCCGTGCCATCCGCAATCTGCCGGCAGATACCGATCCTCCGATTGTTACCAAGTCTGATGCCGATGCCACTCCGGTTGTGGCTCTGACCATACAAAGTTCCAGCCGCGACCTTATGGATCTTACCGACTTTGCCATCAATGTATTCAAAGAGCGCTTGCAGACCATCAAAGGAGTTAGTGAGGTAAGGATCTGGGGTGAGAAGAAATATTCCATCAAACTGCTGCTTGATCCTGCAAAACTTGCCGCTTACGGCCTGACACCCGGGGATGTACGCCTTGCCCTCAACCGTGAAAATGTTGAATTACCCACCGGGGCTATTGAAGGCTACGGGACAGAGTTAGCCATACGTGCCAAGGGACGCCTCACCACTGCTGAAGAGTTTAACCGTATGATCATCCGCGATTCGGATGGTATACTGATCCGGTTGCAGGACGTAGGGGAAGCCAAATTACTTCCTGAAAATGAGAAAGCCATCCTGCGTGGCAATGGAGGCTTACCCATGGTGGGTGTCGTAGTAACCCCGCAACCCGGGGCCAACCAGATCAGCATTGCCGATGAAGTATATAAAAGAGTTGAACAAATCAGTATCGACCTGCCCCCGGATATAAAACTGGGTTATGCCATTGACACAACCACCAGCATTCGTAAGGCCATCACGGAGGTGGAAGAAACAATACTGATCGCTTTTAGCCTGGTAGTACTTGTAATTTTTGTTTTTCTTCGCAACTGGCGAACGACTATAATCCCGGTTATTGCCATCCCAATCTCCCTCATCAGTGCATTTTTTATCATGTATATCGCCGGCTTTTCGATCAATATCCTCACTTTGCTCGGAATTGTCCTGGCAACCGGATTGGTTGTGGATGACGCCATTGTTGTGCTTGAAAATATCTTCCATAAAGTCGAGACAGGCCTGGATCCCGTAGAAGCCGGGCACAGAGGCTCCAAAGAAATATATTTTGCGATCATTTCAACCACCATCACTTTGGCCGCAGTGTTTCTGCCGATCATCTTCCTTAGTGGTCTCACGGGACGATTATTCAGGGAATTCGGGATTGTGGTGGCCGGTGCGGTACTAGTTTCGGCCCTTGTCTCACTAACCCTGACACCGATGATGAGTTCCAGGATGCTCCGCCCAACAAAGAAACACAAGCGCTTTTTCAGAACAACGGAGAACTGGATGAATTACCTCATTGACAGATATAACTGGTCGTTGCGTGGTTTCATACAAAGACGCTGGTTATCGCTGGTTATCATAGCAATAGCTCTTACTATGATCCTTGGTTTTGGGTCAATGATACCTTCAGAGCTGGCCCCGCTGGAAGATAAAAGCAGATTATCGGTGTTTTCCACTGCCCCCGAAGGCGTTTCTTTTGAGTTGATGGATGATTACATGAAAGAATTAATTGCCATTGCTGATACGATCCCGGAAAAGCAAGCCATCCTGGCAGTAACATCTCCCGGTTTCGGGGCTTCAGGATCCATAAACAGCGGATTTTTAAGGATTAGTCTTTCTGACCCTGCTATGCGCGACCGGACCCAGCAGCAGATAGCTGATATGCTTTCGGGTGTTGTCAGCAAGTATAATTTTGCACGCAGTTATGTTATCCAGGAGCAAACCATAGGAGGTTCACGAGGGTTTGGCCTGCCTGTGCAGTTTGTGATACAAGCTCCCAATTTTGACCGTCTTCGCGAGGTATTGCCGGGATTCATGGAAGAAGTGCAGCAAAGCGATAAATTCCAGGTTAGCGACCTGAACCTGAAATTCAACAAACCGGAACTGGCAGTAGAAATTGACCGTGACAGGGCACGCACGCTGGGCGTCAATGTCAGGGATGTAGCTGAAACGCTGCAGTTTTATTTTAGCGGGCAGAGGTTCGGGTATTTCATCCTGAACAATAAACAGTATCAGGTTATCGGGCAAGCCAACCGGACAAATCGCGATAATCCCCTGGATCTAAGCAGCATCTATGTGAGAAGCAATACAGGCAAGATGATACAACTGGACAATCTGGTCAAGCTCAGCAACCAGATCAATCCTCCGCAATTATACCGTTACAACCGCTATGTATCCGCAACCGTATCGGCACTTCCGGCGCAAGGAGTAACGCTGGGCCAGGGCATTGAAGAAATGCGCAGGATATCTTCGGAGACTCTGGATGATACTTTTTCATCTGCTCTGGCCGGTACTTCCAAGGAATATGAAGACAGCTCCAGCAGTCTTTTGTTTGCCTTCCTGCTGGCCCTGGTCCTGATATACCTGGTACTGGCAGCTCAATTTGAAAGTTACCGCGACCCGCTCATCATCATGTTCACCGTACCCCTGGCCCTTGCAGGGGCATTGTTATCGCTCTGGATGTTCGGACAAACCATCAATATTTTCAGCCAGATCGGGGTGATCGTACTGATAGGCATAGTGACCAAAAACGGCATCCTGATCGTAGAATTTGCGAACCAACGGAAAGCGGCAGGATTGGATTTAAAGGAAGCTGTGATTGACGCTGCAACACGCCGTCTGCGACCCATCCTGATGACCAGCCTTGCCACTGCCCTGGGTGCCTTACCCATCGCGATGGCC
Source organism: Bacteroidota bacterium (assembly GCA_018831055.1). Classification (NCBI taxonomy): domain Bacteria; kingdom Pseudomonadati; phylum Bacteroidota; species Bacteroidota bacterium. Next base: position 4,853 of record JAHJRE010000234.1, on the reverse strand, counting down.
CTCGGAGCAGCATCAAAAAGCCGTATCCCAATGGGTATAACCATTATCGGCGGGTTGATTTTCTCGCTGATCCTTACACTTTATGTTATCCCTGCATTGTATACATATTTATCAGGAAAACGAATGAGAAAATCTTTAGCCCGAAAAGAAATATCATCATGAAAAATACGGTCATACTGTTTTTTCTGTCTATACTAATCCTTACGGAAAGCCCGGCCCAGGATACACTTACCCTCTTCGATGCCATTCAAACCGGTCTTGAGAACAATTTCTCCATTAGCATCAGCAGAAACGAAATGGAAATTGCCAGGAACAACAACACCCTGGGCAATGCCGGTTTTCTTCCTGAATTGTCGTTGAATGCCGCTAATAATAACACCTACAATACAACCAACCAAAAAACCTTTGCAGGAACGGAAAGGAATGTCAAAAATGCCCGGAATATTTCACTGAGTGGTAATATCGCATTATCGTGGACACTTTTCGATGGTTTTAGTATGTTCACCACGAAAGAGATGCTTGGTGAAATGGAAAGGATGGGCGAACTGGAGGCAAGGATGCTGGTGGAAAGTACTGTGTCTGCAATAGTACTTAATTACTACAGTATTGTGCAGTTAAAAAAAATGATGAAGGTACTCCAGGAAGCCGTGGATCTATCTCTTCAGCGAAAGACCATAGCAGCAGCCAAGTTTAAGCTCGGATCCGAATCGGAACTTACCTTGCTGCAATCATCGGTCGACCTTAATGCCGACAGCAACAGGCTGATACAACAGGTTGCCGCCCTGAAAAATGCCAAAGCCAATCTAAACCAGCTTCTTAGCAGGGAACCGGGACTTTCCTTTGAAGTTACCGATATTATTGACCTTCTCGAGCCGCTGGAATACGAATATCTGATTGAACAAAGTTCATCGCAGAATATCGATCTTATGATCTCAAGGACGAACTTACTGATATCAGAACTTGATCTTAAACAAATCAGAAGCGACAGGTACCCCCGCCTGAATTTCAATGCTGCATACGGATATAACCAGCTAAGTGCACAAACCGGATATCTGGAACATAATCAGGCATATGGCCCTTCCTTTGGGTTCACGTTATCCTATAATCTTTTCAATGGTTTCAATACAAGCAGAAACATCAGGAATGCCAGGATTAACATCAATTCAGCTGAAATCAGTCACGAAAGAAGCATCCTGGATGTACATCACAGTATTTATATCCTGTATAACGAATACCTGTCGAACCTGGAACTGGTGAGGCTTGAAAGCGCCAACCAGGAGATTGCCCGGAGGAACGTAGAAGTTGCCCTGGAAAAATACAGGCTCGGAACCATTAACGATATCGATCTCAGGGCTACCCAACAAAAACAGATTGATTCGCAATATCAATTACTTCTGGCACAATTCCGTACCAAACAGGCCGAAACGGAACTCTTAAGGATCAGTGGAGAGTTGTATAAAGAGATTCGTTAAAAAAAACTTAACATTGCCAATAAGCAGTCAAAATAATTAAAACAATTTTTATGGAACCCTTACTTTCTAAAAGCCCAACGTGGAAAAAACTTAAATCCCATTATACTGATACAGAAAACCAAAACCTCCGGGAATTATTCAAAGATCCTGAACGCAGCAAGCGGTTTGTAATAAACAAAGCAGGTATCCTTTTCGATTTTTCCAAACACAGGATCACGGAAACAACGCTTAAACTACTATTTGAACTGGCCAGGGAAAGAGGTGTTGAAACCCGGCGCGATGCCATGTTTGCCGGAGAAAGGATCAATGCGACCGAAAACCGGTCTGTACTTCATGTGGCATTACGTGCACCCGAAAATAAGGTGATCAATATCGAAGGGAAAAACGTCGTTCCTGAGGTACACGCCGTGTTGAACAAAATGAAGATATTCTCCGGGAAAGTCCGTTCCGGTGAGTGGAAAGGATACTCCGGCAAGAGGATCCGTAACATTATCAATATCGGTATAGGAGGTTCCGACCTGGGTCCTGTGATGGCATATGAGGCATTAAAATACTATTCCAACAGGGATCTAAGCTTCCGGTTTGTATCCAATGTTGATGGAAGCGATTTTGCAGAAGCTGTTTACGGACTGGATCCCGAGGAAACGCTTTTCATCATTTCATCCAAGACATTCACTACCCTGGAGACCATGACGAACGCTATGACGGCCAGGACATGGCTGCTAAACACCCTCAAAGACCCGGCTTCCATTGCCCGGCATTTTGTAGCTGTTTCCACCAACGAAAAGGAAGTAGCCCGGTTTGGTATTGATACGGAAAACATGTTCGGGTTCTGGGATTGGGTTGGAGGAAGATATTCCATGACCTCTGCCATTGGCTTATCCACCATGATAGCTATTGGTCCGGAAAACTTCACTTTATTGCTCAAGGGGTTTCACGAGATGGACGAACATTTCCGCACTGCACCGCTGGAGCAGAACATCCCTGTGATCATGGGACTGCTGGGTATCTGGTACAATAACTTTTTCGGGGCACAAACGCAGGCAGTGCTCCCTTACGACAATTACCTGAAGCGCTTCCCGGCCTATTTGCAGCAAATGACGATGGAAAGTAACGGAAAAAGAGTCACTATCGATGGCAAAACCGTGGATTACCAGACCGGTCCGGTTTACTGGGGTGAACCCGGTACCAACGGACAACATTCTTTCTATCAGCTGATACATCAGGGAACCAAGCTAATCCCCTGCGATTTCATAGGTTTCCGTGAGCCTCTCCATCCCTTGCCCCCACACCAGGATTATCTCATTGCCAATATGATCGCGCAGGGAGAAGCCCTGGCCTTCGGAAAGTCCGAAGAGGAAGTCCGCGGGGAAGGCGTTGCAGAAAACCTTGTCAACCACAAAGTATTTGAGGGAAACAAACCATCATCCACATTTTTCCTGGAGCAGCTGAATCCTGAGAGTCTCGGGAAGCTGACAGCCATGTATGAGCATTGTGTGTTTGTTCAGGGGGCAATCTGGGATATCAATCCCTTCGACCAAATGGGTGTAGAACTGGGCAAAGTACTGGCTCAAAAAATCATACCTGAGCTGTCGGATGATACATTGGCATTGAACCATGATAGTTCAACCAATGCATTAATAAATTTCTACAGGGGGAAATAAATGAAAAAACCCGAACAAAACTAAATTCGAAACGTAACTGTAATAAGATCTCTACAGCCTACTTTTTTTGTTCCTGAAGAGCCAATTCATAATTGCGACTGACCTCTTTCCAGTTGATAAGGCTCCAGATGGCATTCAGGTAATCGCCTCTTTTGTTTTGGTAATTAAGATAATAGGCATGTTCCCAAACATCAATACCAAGGATGGGGATCCCTTTGCAAGAGGAGACATCCATTAAAGGATTATCCTGATTTGGTGTTGAGCAAACGGCCAAACCACCATTTTCATTAACATAAAGCCATGCCCATCCTGATCCAAAACGGGAGGCCGCTTCTTTATTTAGTTTTGCCTTTAATTCATCCATATTGCCAAAGGCGGATGTTATTGCGTTATTCAGTTCCGTTGAGGGTTGGGTATTTTTTTCAGGAGTCAGGATTGCCCAAAATAGCTGGTGGTTATAATGACCTCCACCGTTATTTCTGACGGCCACATCGTATTGAGATACATTGACCAGAATATCCTCCAGGCTCATTTTCTCAAGTGTGGTTCCTGAAACGGCATTATTCAGGTTTTTTACATATCCTGCATGATGACGGTTAAAGTGAATATCCATGGTACGTGCGTCGATATAGGGTTCCAGTGCATCATAGGCATAAGGCAAAGGTTCCTGTGTGAACTGGGCTTTGACATTGGTACTGAAGATAATCATTGCAATGACGGGTAGTAATCTTAATATTTTCATTGTATAAAGGTTTATCTGTTTACGACATAATTAACAACACCGGGAGGAAAATGTTTATGAATGCATTTATGCTGTTTGCAAGTTCAAACAGCCAACAGGCAAAAACATACCGGATAATATAAAAGGCTTGGGTTATTATTGTTTAATAAACCGCAATACCTTTACCCAATGAAACAAACAAATTACAAAACCTTGCTTGCCCTGACCATTTTCCTTTCAATACTGGTATGGAGTTCAGGCCGGGCACAACACCGCGACGGAATTGATACCGTAGCCACCCTTAACACCTTCGCACCTGTAGGTGAATTCTACAAAATGGATTATACCGGCGACTATAATGAGCTTCTTGACATCCTGGATGAAATATATACAGGAGGCAGATCCGGTTATGAAGACTTCAAATGCAGTCTTTTCAGTGCAAAAGGGGATCCTTCCAATCTGATTTTCGGCAGAAACTTTGACAATCCTGAGAATGACGTTATGCTGGTCCGGTATCATCCCCCGGATGGTTATACATCCATGGCCTTTACCAGGATGAGCGATATGGGTTATGCCGTAGGGACGAATTACCCCAATCTGACATTCCAGCAAAAGCTGCACTTGCTGAAATGTGCCTATTTTGTGCCTGACGGCATCAATGAACATGGCCTGGCGGCAGGTCTGGCCTGGCATGAGGGAATAGCATACACCATTGACCCTTCCAAAGACACGATCTTTATTACCAGACTCATCCGTGAATTACTGGATCATGCTTCGAATATCCAGGAAGCCCTGGATATAGCCAACAGCTATAACGTATGCGATGCAGCCGTAAATGTGATATCCCATCATGTATTGGTTGGCACCGCCGCAGGGGAATCGGTTACACTGGAATACTCCGGTGGTGAATTCAGGGCAGTAACGAGCGACAGCGCATGGCAGGTGCTTACCAATATCCCTGTTTACAACATCCCCCATTCACAGTTGATGGCCAAT
>JAHJRE010000233.1 GCA_018831055.1 Bacteroidota bacterium | reverse complement strand
CCCAGCCCCCAGTACCCAGCCCCCAGTACCCAGCTCCCAGCCCCCAGCCCCCAGCAACTCTTTCTCATTCCCTCCCTATTTTTTATTTTCTTTCTATCTTTATCCCAAAACTATTTGTATGAAAATGTTCCTTAGCCTGATGTTAATCTGGGCTTGCTTATTTGGTTTTTCCCAGGAAACGGATTTACTGACCCATTACGAAAAATCAGGATACTTAGAAACTGCGGATTATGAAGAGGTAATTCGTTATAGTGAACTTCTCGCAGAGAAATCCCCTCAAATCACGTATCAGACTTTTGGTGTGAGTCCCCAGGGCCGGCAACTGCCATTGCTCATTGTTGATAAGGATGGATTGAGTAATCCCTTTGAAATTAAAAATACGGGAAGGATAATCCTTTTAATTGAAGCAGGAATTCACCCCGGTGAGGCAGATGGTACCGATGCCGCTCTGATGTTTGTTCGCGATGTTACACTGACAGGAAAACTGCCGGGTTTGCTTGAGAACATATCCATGATTGTTATTCCGGCTTTTAATGTGGATGGACTGGCGCGCTTTGGCCCCTTTAACAGGATCAATCAGAATGGCCCTAAAGAGATGGGATGGAGGGCAAATGCCCAAAACCTAAACCTGAACAGAGATTTCCTGAAGGCTGATGCACCGGAAATGCAGAGCTGGCTGAAAATGTTCAATTATTGGTTACCTGATTTCTTTATTGATTGCCATGCTACCGATGGTGCCGATTATGAATATGTTGCAACGTATATGATGGAAATCTTCGGAAATATGGATGAAGGATTAACCGCTTGGCAGCGTGATGAATATCTTCCCTGCATTGTCAGTGAAATGGATGATTCGGGTTATCCTGTTTTCCCGTACGTGAGCTTTCGCCGCTGGCACGATCCCCGTAGCGGTTTGGTGTCGGAAGCTGCACCACCCAGGCTCTCCCAGGGTTATTCCGCTATCCAGAACCGGCCAGGCCTGCTTATCGAGACTCATATGTTAAAACCTCATCGCCTTCGTGTGGAAGCAAATTACCATTTTATGAGACTTACTTCCGTTTACCTCAATGAAAATGGTAATATCCTGAAAGACCTGTTAATGAAAGCAGATGAGTTTGTTTCCTCCCCCGAATTCAGGAAAGATACGTTTGCCCTGAGATTTCATCACGATGAGAATGACAGCTCCATGGTAGAGTTTCGGGGAGTGGAATATACAATGGAAACAAGCGATCTTACCGGTGGAAACTGGTTTAAATATTCAGGAAAACCGGAAATTTTCACATTACCCTGGTTCAATAAACCCGTGATTACTCATAAAGCCATCCTACCGGAAGCTTATATCATCCCCCCCGAATGGACGGAGATTATACAGCGTTTGCCTCTGCATGGTATTGATTACCGTTTATTGGCTTCTGCTACAGAAATAGAGGTCTCCTCATACCGGTTTACTGCTCCCCAATGGAGCAGGAACCCTTATGAAGGTCGACATCCCCTCCAGGAATTTGAAAGCGAAATCATTATTGAAAAAAGAATCTTTCCTGCCGGTTCAGTTGTAATTGATATGAACCAGCGCACAGCCCGTGTGATAGCCAATATCCTGGAACCACGTGCTCCGGATTCATACTTATACTGGGGTTTCTTTGATGCAATCTTCGAACAGAAAGAGTATAGTGAAACATATGTGATGGAAGTCATGGCAAGGGAAATGCTCGCAAATGACCCGGATTTGAAGGAGGAGTTCGAAAAGTGGAAACAGGATAACAAGAATTTTGCCCAAAATCAATGGCTCCAATTGAACTGGTTTTATAGCAAAACACCATACTGGGACTGGAAGATGAACAAATATCCGGTAGGGAAGATCTTTAGCCGCAACATCCTGGAAGTTTTGAATTACCAATAGCCGGCAATGTATCCGGAACGAGCCTTATATTCATAATAAAACCGCTTAATCAAATGAAATATCTATTCTTATGGTTCTTCCTGGTCGTGGTTTACCAGGGTTTTTCATGTACAAATTTTATTGTAACCAAAGGGGCTTCCCGCACAGGCAGCACTTTCCTGGCTTATACCAACGACGCCGAATATCTTTATAACCTTTATACTGTTCCTGCTATGGATCATAAACCTGGCTCCAGGGTAGATGCAGGCCACGGTCATATCCCCATGAACGGGTTTATTGCCCAGCCTGAACATACTTATGCAACCCTGGGTTTTCATATGAATGAGTTCCAGGTGGCCATCGGGGAGACTACTTTCACAGGAAGGGAGGAGTTATACAACCATTCGAGGTTTCTGCGGTACGGGGATATGATGGCGCTTGCACTGCAACGGGCTAAAACAGCCCGTGAAGCTGTTCAGGTTATGATTGACCTGGTAAATGAATATGGCTATGGTACCGAGGGTGAGTCAATATCCGTAATAGATCCTGAAGAGGCCTGGATCATGGAAATTATTGGAACAGGTGATGGTGGAGATAGCGCGATTTACGTTGCTATGCGCATTCCCGATGGAATGGTTTGCGCTCATGCCAATAATGCCAGGATAGGCGAGTTCCCGTTGGATGACTCTGAGAATTGCCTGTATTCCCCCAATGTTATTTCCTTTGCCATCCGTCGTGGATATTATGACCCTTCCTCCGGCCGGCCTTTTCGCTTTAATGAGGTCTATTGCCCCGCTTCCGCCGAAAAACTCCGGTATAGCGAGACCCGCGTCTGGAGCATGTACCGGAGAGTGGCCCCATCGTTGAACCTTTCACCCGACTATCATCGCGGGGTTGAAGGTGCACAGAGATACCCGCTTTGGATAAAACCGGATCAGAAACTCGATATTGAAGACGTGTTCGCTGTCATCCGCGATCATTATGAAGGTACTCCCTTTGATATGACAAAAGGCCTGCAGGCCGGGCCCTTTGGGAACCCCAACCATTGGCGGCCCCTGGCCTGGCAAGTAGATAGCATTGAATGCGCCTGGGAAAGACCGGTCTCGACCTATAACACCTGCTGGTCGATGGTTGCCCAATGCCGCTCCTGGCTCCCCGATGAGGTGGGAGGAGTGCTCTGGTTCGGCTTTGATGATACTTTCTGGACTTGCTATCTTCCTGTTTATAACTCTGTCACAGAAATCCCGGAACCATACCGGAACGGGAACTTTCAACGGTTTTCCATGGATAATGCCTGGTGGCTTTTTAACCTCGTTTCCAATTATGCCAATCTTAAGTATTCGTATATGGCTGCCGATATGAAATCTATTCAACAGGAAACGGAAAAAATGTTCATCGATGAATTACAGGATTCCGATGAAAAAGCTCTTGCTTTGCTTAAAACCGGTAAAGGTGAAGCCTTGAGCTATCTGACCGGTATCACCGGTACAAGAGCTGCTTACCTTATGGACCGTTGGACTGAGCTGGCAGTCTTCCTGATTACGAAATACAACGATGGCTATGTGAAGGATGATAAAGGAAGGCCCCAGGAAACAGGTTATCCGGAAGAGTGGAGGAGAAGGCTGATCGGGGAAGAACCGGAAAAGTACGTTTTGCCGGGTTCGGGGGAGGAGAAGGTGGTTTATTAGAGGGGAGAGGGGAGAGGGGAGAAGGGAGAAGGGAGAAGGGAGAAGGGAGAGGTGAGAGGTGAGAGGTGAGAGGGGAGAGGGGAGGGTTATGAGTTATGGGTTACGAGGGTTTAGGGTTTAGGGTTTAGGGTTTAGGGTTAGGGGTTTAGGGTTAGGGGGTTAGGGGATGTGTTTTTCGGCGTGGTAGGAGGAGCGGACTAATGGGCTGCTTTCGACGAAACGGAATCCTTTTTCCAGTCCTTTGATCCGGTAGAAGTCAAATTTTTCAGGAGTCAAATATTCCGATACAGGAAGGTGTTCATGGGTAGGTTGAAGGTATTGTCCGAGGGTGAATACTTCACAACCAACTTCCAAAAGATCATCCATGGTTTTCAGAATTTCTTCTTCTGTTTCTCCCAAACCGGCCATAATACCTGATTTTGCCCGTATCCCTGACTGAGCAATAAATCGTATCACTTCCAGACTTGTGTTGTAATCAGCTACCGATCGTACCTGGGGAGTAAGCCTGCGTACTGTTTCCAGGTTATGGGAAATGACCTCGGGCGCTGCGTCAATAACTGTTTGAAGATCATGTTTATTTCCCCTGAAGTCGGGTATTAGCGTTTCAAGGGTAGTACCCGGACTTACTTTCCTGATGGCACGTATGGTAGCGGCCCAGATAGCTGCACCTCCGTCAGGCAAATCGTCACGGTCAACGGAAGTTAAAACACAATGTTTGAGCTTCATCAGCTTCACCGATTCAGCAACCCTCCTTGGCTCATCCCAGTCGGCAGGGGCTGGTTTCCCCGTCTTTACCGCACAGAATTTACACGAACGGGTGCAGACATCTCCGAGTATCATAAGGGTTGCGGTTCCCCGCCCCCAGCAATCACACATGTTCGGACATTGTCCGCTGGTGCAGATCGTATGCAATTTATGACGGTTCACGATCTCTTTTACCTGAAGATACTCTTTGCCCGCAGGTACTTTGATCTTAAGCCAGTCGGGTTTGGTCCGTTTCCTTTTTTCTTCCATCACTCAAACCATATTTTTTTGCAAAATTAACTTAATCCTGAAAAGTCAACCCGTGAATCTGTCAATAATAACCCCTACTGCCAATCGCTCGATGCATTTATTATCTTTGCAAAAATTTTCAAGATAATGATCAAACTGAGTGAACAGGAACAGATTAGGAGAAATGCTTTACAGGAACTGATCGATCTGGGTGTTAATCCTTACCCGGCAGATACTTTTGAAGTTAATTGCACTTCCAGAGATATTCTGGAGAGGTTTCCCGCAGATCAATCTTTATTCCAGGATGTTAGCATTGCAGGAAGAATAATGAGTCGCCGGGTTATGGGCGCTGCTTCTTTTGCTGAGATCCAGGATCAGACCGGCAGAATTCAGATTTATGTGAAACGGGATGATATCTGTCCCGGCGAGGATAAAACATTGTATAATACTGTCTTTAAAAGATTGTTGGATATTGGTGATATAATAGGGTTACGGGGATATGTTTTTATCACTAAAATGGGAGAGATCACCATCCATGTAAAGGAGATGAAACTGCTGGCCAAGTCGCTGCGACCTTTACCGGTAGTTAAGGAAACGGATGATAAAGTATATGATGCTTTCCGCGATCCGGAGCAGAGATACAGGCAACGCTATGTCGACCTGATCGTAAACCCGGAGGTGAAAGATACTTTCATGAAACGTTCACAGCTTATCCGTTCCATGAGGAATTTCCTGGAAGGAAAGGGATATCTGGAGGTTGAAACACCTGTTTTGCAGCCATTATACGGGGGTGCTGCCGCCAGGCCTTTCAAGACTCACCATAATACTCTTGATATGACCCTGTACCTGAGGATAGCCAACGAGCTTTACCTGAAACGTCTTATCGTTGGAGGATATGATGGTGTTTTTGAGTTTGCCAAAGATTTCAGGAATGAAGGTATGGATCGCTTCCATAATCCTGAATTTACCCAGATGGAGCTGTACGTAGCCTATAAGGATTATTCCTGGATGATGGACCTGGTGGAAGAAATGGTGGAAAAGATTGCACTCGATATCCATGGGTCGACAAACATCGTTACCGGTGAACATGTGATTGATTTCAAGCGGCCATGGAAGCGTTTTACCATGTATGAAGCGATTCAATCCTTTACAGGTATTGATATTTCCAGGATGAATGAGGAGGAATTGCGGATGACTGCCTCAAAACTTGGAGTGGAAACAGATCCTTCCATGGCCAAGGGTAAGATTATTGATGAGATCTTTGGGGAGAAAGTTGAGCCATTCCTGATTCAACCTACCTTTATTACCGACTATCCGGTTGAGATGTCTCCACTGGCAAAGAAGCACAGATCTTCCGAAGGACTGGTAGAGCGATTCGAGGCTATTTGCAACGGAAAGGAGATTTGTAATGCCTTTTCGGAGTTGAACGACCCGATTGACCAAAGAAAAAGATTTGAAGATCAGCTTGAATTAGGAAAAAGAGGAGACAAGGAATCCATGCTGCTGGATGAGGATTTCCTCAGGGCACTGGAGTTTGGCATGCCTCCCACGGCCGGCCTCGGAATTGGAATTGACCGGTTGGCTATGATCATGACCAACTCACCTTCCATCCAGGATGTGTTGTTTTTCCCCCAGATGCGACCCCGAAAACCTGCCGGTGACCAGGAACAGGAAGAATCTTCATCGAATAATGAAAATGAAGGATAGCAGAGCTTTTCAGCAGGATAAGAGAAATCCTGGGGAAGGCAGACCCTTGTACAGGATGTTCAACAGCATCCCACGCAGGTATGATTTCATGAATCGTTTGTTAACCTTACGATTTGATGAGATTTGGAGAAAGAAGGCAACCCGTTTTTGCCTGCAGGATGATCCGGGGGCAGTGATGGATCTGTGTACCGGTACCGGCGATCTGGCCGTCAGATTGGCCGGTAAAGCCAATAAACATACTAAAATCACTGCTCTTGATTTCAGCGAGAACATGCTTGAAATAGCTGCTGAGAAAGCAAAAAATAAAAAATTCGGTGACCGGATTGAATTTGTTCATGGAGATGCTTCCGAGATGCCTTTTCTTGATGAATCTTTTGATAGTATCGGAATCGCATTTGCCTTCAGGAACCTGACCTTTAAAAATCCACTGGGAGAAAAAGCAGTAGCCGAGGTTTACAGAGTATTGCGTAATGGTGGACGTTTTGTGATCACAGAAAGCAGCCAACCCCGAAATCCATTGATGATCTGGGTTTTTAGAAATTACCTAAAGCTTGTTGTCGACAAGTTTGGTGGAAAATTATCCGGTCATCAATCTGCTTATCATTATCTGGCCCATTCGGCCTTGAATTACTATCACCCGAAGGAGGTTGAACAGCTTTTAAAGAATGTTGGTTTTTCAAATGTTAAAAGTATACCCCTTATGGGAGGAATTGCAGCGATACATGTTGCAACAAAATGAACGTAAAAGCGTTGCTTATTTTGACATTTTTAGTTTGATACATATTTATCTGCATAGGGAGATATTAAAAAATAGTTTTCGGCTGCTATGTGACTTGCTACTTGCAGCATGCAACCGTACTCTAATCATTCCCTATACTCATTGAATATTTTTACATTTGCATACCAAAATTTAACAGTTTAATCTAAAATTTACATTATGAAGTATTTGCGAGTTATTTTTTCTGCATTATTCGTCGGAGTGGTATGGTTTTCTTTTGGCCAGAGCCTGAACGATGCAGGAACGGCTTTTAATGAAGCCATTCAGTTACAAAAAGACCAACAAAATGATCAGGCAATTGAAGCATACAAGAAATGCATTGGCATTGCAAGTCAATTGGGGCCGGAGGGCGATGACCTTAAAATGAAATCACAAACCCAGCTTTCCAACCTTTTCCTGAGTAAAGGTATAGATGCTTATAAATCAAAGGACCCGGATAACGCTATCGTTTTCCTTTCAGAATCATATAATTATGCCGAAACCACTGGGGATACAGATGGAATGCAAAAAGCAAACAAGATGCTGGGCAGCGTTTTTTCATATAAAGGTAAACTTGCGCTGAAAGAAAAGGATTTCAACGCATCCATTGATTTCCTGAATAAAGCCATCGGATATAATCCCGATACCGATTATTATTATTACCTGGTTTATGCCTATTCGAAGAACGATGACGAAACGAATATGAAAGCTGCAATGGATAAACTGATCGAAATCGGTGGCAATGATAATGAAGATGTGGTTAAAGCAAAATCAGTTGTTTCTAAGTTTTATCTGGCAAATGCCGTTGATGCTGCCAAAAAGCAGGATTATAACAAAGTTATTGAGATTGTTAACACAGGATTTGCTTATGACGATAAGGATCCAATGGCTTATTATTACCTGGCTGTAGCCCATAACAGTCTTAATCAGTATGATAAAGCCATTCAGGCTGCTGAAGCAGGTATTGGGATGGAAAAAGAAGATGCCTCCAATTTCTTTTTTGAAGCCGGAAAGGCATACGAAGGATTAGGAAAGAATGATAAAGCCTGTGAAAATTATAAAAAAGTAACGCAGGGTCCTAACCTGGAAGCTGCTAAATATCAGATTACAACAGTGCTAAAATGCCACTAATCCATTAAAAAAGATATTAAAAATCACCCGCAATTTTGTGGGTGATTTTTTTTCCCTGATTACCAGCTATTTTAAATAAAACGATTTATTACTGATTATGGTGAATAACCTCAGGGCATTTTGATCCAGCATTTCGAAAAAATACACTTTATTACCCTTGCGGTAAACATCCATATCAATATTTGAAATCTGGCTTTTTCTCAATCCAAACTGTCGAAGTTGTTTGGCTGAGTAGATTTCATCTTTTATAAGACCCGGCATAATGAACAATTTTTAGCGTAATTCAATCTCAAATCTTATGACGGCACTAAAATAAGCAATTTTGAATTGAGAAGCAATCCATATGACCCAAAATCAGTATAATTTTTTATTAACAATCGTTGTTTACACGTAGTATCCTTCCGTATTTGACGTGAGAAAACGAATATTCGTTCTTATTTACTTATACATTACAATAAATTAAACTCCTCTTAACAGTGAGGCTCCTGAAATAAGTGAACTTTGTTCCGGAAAATGGGAAACAAAAACCGCTAAAAATAATCCCACCATTTGATTTTGGTTAATACTTGTATTTGGCACAGGATTTATCCTGTGCTTTTTTTATTATTGTTAATGGTAAATTTATAATTTTGCCGTGGTAAACTTTATCCGGGATTGTCCGTATAAGTTTCTTGATCTTATAACTTATGAAACCTCCAAGCCGGTTTCACAAACTTTTATTACGCTGAATTTGGGTTTTTTAATTAAAATACCGGGTTTGTTTTCCTGCTTCCTGTTATTGAGCATATGGGCAGTTGTCTTTCCTTTGAAATCAATATCCCAGGAATCTGTCCCCTATCTTGAGGAATACATAAGCGATAAGCCGGAAAGGGAAAAGCTTGAATCGATATTTCAGGCTTCGGTATCTCCCCTGGATCGTATCAGAGCACTCAACAAACTTGCAATTGCATACAGAAGACCGGATCCCAGGAAAGCTGCCGGGTTTATAAAAACCTCCCTGGAAGTAAAAGGGCTGGATGAAGAGAACCTTGATGTTGCCGAGTCATATAACATCCTGGCGAATATTTATTTCGATCAGGGTAAGTATGGGAATGCTCTCGATAACTACTCCAAATCGATTTCCATTTGTGAGCGATATAAAGATAACAACAGGGTTGCCCATAATTATAATGATATTGGTTATGTATACCATACCCAGGAAATCTATGATCTTGCAATCCGTAATTACCAGCGGGCTGCCAAAGCTTTCATTGTGGAGGAGAAGGATGATGACCTTGCTATTACATACAATAACCTTGGCCAGACCTATCTTGCCCTTAACGAATACAATCTTGCCGAGGAATATTTTATAAAGGCACTAGAACTCAGACAACGTAAAAAGGACTCTGTTCTGATCGCCCATTCCCATACTTATCTGGGCTTACTCGCCGAAAAGAAAGGCGAACCGGAACATGCCCTTGAACTATTTAATCTTTGTCTTAGGGTATTCCACCGTTATAATGATTACTGGTTAGAAGCCCATACCAGTAATTATCTGGGAAACCTTCATTACCGTGAAGGGTTTTACGACAAAGCCCTCAAGAACTATCAGCAGGCCCTTATCCTGTTTAAAAAGTCTGAATCAGTTCTCGATATAGCAAATACTTTGATTTATATTGGCGATGTCAAGTTCATGGACCATGATCTGATTGAAGGACTTGCTTATGCAAGGAATGCCCTCAACATAGCCATGGAATTTGATCTGCTTACGGTTAAGGAGGCTGCTTATCTCCTCTTGTCGAATATTTACACGGCTGCCGGCGATGAGAACAAATCAATGGAGTTCTATAAAAAGTATTCCCAGGTGAAAGATTCTATTTTTAGCAGGAATTTTTCCAATGCCATTGCAGAGACTGAATTCAAGCAGGCTTCAGTTCGTTTTGAGGAAGATATGAGTGCCCTTGAAAAGGAAAACCGCATGGAGAGACTGGTAGTGATATTTGCCGTTATTATTTCTATACTGCTCCTGGTATTTAGTTTTATGCTTTTCTGGTGGAACAGGAATCAGAAAAGAGCTAATGCCCTCCTGAAGGAACGTAGCCAAATACTTAACAGGACTTTGAAAAACCTTGCCATCAGTGAAGAAAAGTACAAATCTTTGTTTTCCAAAGCCAATGATGCTATATTCCTGATGGATCATGAAATCTTCATTGATTGTAACGACAAGACCCTGGAGATTTTCGAATGTGAACGGGAAGATATTGTAAGTAAATCCCCCGGGACCTTTTCCCCCGAATTCCAACCCGATGGAACTCCCAGTGTGCTAAAAGCTGCGAACCTCATAGAAAAGGCTATCCAGGGTGAACCCCAGCGCTTTTATTGGCTTCATAATAAAAAGAATGGGGCCCGTTTTGATGCCGAAGTATCTCTTAGTACAGTAACGCTTGAAGAAAAGACTTTCGTTCTGGCCATCGTTAGAGATATTTCTGAACAGAAAAAAGCTGAAACCGAATTGATCATTGCCAGAGAAATTGCCGAAAAAGCTACGAAATCGAAAACAGAGTTTCTGGCTAAAATGAGCCATGAAATCCGGACGCCCCTCGGTGGAATCATTAGTACCGTAGATATTTGCGCGGATTCAGGATTGAACGACAAACAAATGGAATTGCTGGGAATAATTAAAACCTCTGCCAACAGCCTTCTGAGCATTGTCAATGAGATCCTTGATTTTTCCAAAATAGAATCTGGTCGTATTGAATTATCAATGCGCACTTTCTCATTAAGGAGTTTCATTCGCGAAATCGTTGCTGTGAACAAGATCATTGCGAACGAAAAAGGAATAGGCTTTCAATATAACATTGGTAATAATGTCCCTGATATTGTTAAAGGAGATGATTTCAGACTTGGGCAAATCCTCTCCAACTTTGTTTCAAATGCACTGAAATTTACGTTGGAAGGTGAAGTGAAAATCAATGTTTTCCTGATCTCAGAAAATAAAAATACCCTGAGGATCAAATTCGAGGTTATTGATACCGGTATCGGTATTGCTGAAGAGCAGTCAGAAAAACTCTTCAAAGAGTATTCCCAGGGAGATTCAAACATAAGCCGGACTTATGGAGGAACAGGGCTTGGTTTAACCATTGCAAAAGGACTGATACAACGGATGGGAGGACAGATCGGCGTGGAAAGCATCCTGGCTAAAGGCTCTACTTTCTGGTTTATTGTTGAACTGGAGACCGGTAATAAAAATGAGCTGGTAGAGATCCAGAATACAATAAAGACTGAACAAGCGGTGAAAGTGCCTGTAAGTCAAAAGGTCCAAAATATTCCTGAAGAAAAAACAAATAAAACTTCGAGGTTTACTATTTTACTTGCCGAAGATAACCCTATCAACCAAAAAGTTACACAAATCAACCTTAACTCGCTCGGGCATGATGTTGAAGTTGCCGGTAACGGTTTGATCGCACTCGAAAAATATAAGGAAAAGCATTTTGACGTCATCCTGATGGATATTCAGATGCCTGAGATGGATGGTCTCGAGGCCACGGTCAAAATCAGAGAGTTTGAAAAAGAAAATCCCGATAGATCGCGTGTAAAGATTATTGCCCTGACTGCTAACGTATTATCCAAAGAAGCAGAATCATGCTATAAAGCCGGTATGGATGACTTTATCAGCAAACCCTTTAAACCTGAAGATCTGAAAAGAGCTATTGAGGGAGATTCCTCAACTAATTCAGCTGGATAATCTTACGCGTTTCCAAATGATTATTCGTTTCTATCCTGAGAAGATATATGCCATTATCAGGATAATTTCCGGTAAATAACTTATTCCATGGGAATGTATAGTCACCGGGTTTCAGATTTCCAAGTGAATGAATCTCCAGTATCTTAGCTTCCGAAGAAAATAAGGTTACCTGTACGTCTGAGGTTTCATTAATAGTGAAAGAAACCTGTGTTTGTGATGTTACAGGATTGGGATATATATTCAGGTTGATGCCATTGTTTGTAATGTGCTTTTCATTAAGTCCTGAAACCAGTATACTATCTACAAGTATGAATACCTGATGAGTTTTCATTTCGGTTTCAACAAACAATGTATCCTGAAGGAAGCCCGGCATCATATCGAGTGGGATACCGATCTGTACATTGAGCGACAGGGTATCTCCAGGTTCCATCAGATAAGGAAAACTTACCTGGAAGGGATCTATCCACCAAAAGAACGGATCCCATCCTTCATTGTTGATGTTTGTGATATAGATATCGGAATCGCTTTCGTTAATAGCCATGGCAATCTGACCATCGATGCATTGCATATAATCGGTATAGATCAACGAATCCGGTGTTACCGTCAGTTCAGGAAGCGGGTTTCCGACAAAGAACACATGGGGATCTGCTGCACCGATATAAGGATGTTTCTTATTTCTCCCTGATTCATCAGCGGCATATAGGTAATAAGATATTTTGGAGCCTGTAGGTTGGGTTGGAATGAACCCGGAATAGGTTAAATCATCCTGATGAAATAGAGGTACGGAGTTGTAGAAGCCTCCATTGACACGGTAAAATACTTTCAGTGAGTCTGAATAGAGCGGTTCATCGCTGTAAGGGATGATTTCTGCGGTGATTTCAAATGAATCATACTGGGGGATTTGCCCATAAAGCGGGTAATGACGAATGTACAGCATACCCAGATCGGCAACACCTTTGGTACGGCAATGCAGAGCATCGGTGTTTTCCCAGCCATAGCCCCCATCAGTTACACCAATCACTTCATAACCCGGCATGGCGTCTTCGTAAACATCCAGTGCTGCCTGGTCGTGTGTGCTGCCTGTGATGGGAACGAATACTTTTTTATTCAGAATGAGGGAGTTGGTGTAGGGAGTGGTTTGCCCGTTCCCCGGAGTAAATACCCTGAATACTTCATACGGAGTGCCGTAAGAACTGATACTCTGCTCAAAATAATCCGCTACATATTCGAAATCCGAATATCGGGGATCGCTGCTGGGAACCTGTCCGATAAGTACTTTGTCAATATCAAGGAATTTACCCCAGCAGTCAATATGTTTGATGTATTCGCCCAAAGGATCAAGTATTATATGGTATGTATGAACACCGAGATAATTCAATACCTTGCCGTTGATCTGTGTTAGAGTCAGCTGGGGATTCTCTTCTATTACCAGATCAGACGAAGCAGCAATTCCCATTCCATCGCACATATAATTGCCGCCGGTGCTGATAAGTTCCATTCCGTAAAGCTCAATATCATAATACTCGGCAACCTCAATAGGAATATCATTATCGTTGGGCCTTGGACGGTTATATGGGAAGTTGCAAACACCTATTTCATTGTTCCCATTGACCACGAACCATGGACCGTAATCCCTTGTCCAGTAAGAATCTGTGGATGCATGCATGAACTCAACGTGGTTCATGTTTACCCCTGCCGACTGGTATTGGCCCCTGACTGTGTTTTCCTGCGACTGATTGGCAACAACGGTCAACACGGTGCAATCTTCAGACATTTCTTTTATCAACGACATGGGGATGCCAAACGGATACCGGATCAAAACGGCCTGCATGTGCTCAAATTCGGCAACCATCCGGACAGGACCCGCCGGTGGAAGAGTTGGATAAAAATCACGGTCTATCTGGTCCTTAATTAACTCCTCTTCAGGAGTCATATGGTGGGTCAATGAAGTGTTCTGCCCTGATATCGACGATTGGATCAGTAAGAAGAATACAGTTAGAAGTAGTAAATAATTGCGTTTCATGCTTCAGGTATCATTTATGAATACTATTTTGCCAGTCTGGATTGTACAAAAATAAATTAAAATTGTAATTGAAAATACTATCTTTGTACAATTCAACCTGATAAAGAAATTAACACATGAACCTTTTTATACTTTTGGGCATGATCGGCCCATGGCAGATAGTACTGATCGTCGCTATTGTCCTCCTCCTGTTTGGGGGAAAGAAAATTCCCGAGCTTATGAAAGGGATAGGTAAAGGTGCCAGGGAATTTAAAAAAGGACTTTCCGGTGAAGATGAGGAAAAGGATAAGGATAGTGGCACCGATACCAAAAAAATTGAAAAGCCGTAATTTTTCCTCCTGATTGTTTATCCGTATACATTTTGTATCAAGCGGATTTTTTTATGTACGTAACAATTTTTACACAGGATTTCTGTTAATTGAAAAGCCCAAATACACTGTATATGACAAGTTTCAGACTCCCCGGTGTTCTATTACTGCTTATTATCTTATTGCCTTTTTTTTCACGGGCATATGTACCACAGGACGACACGCTGATGGTTTCCGATACCATATACAGTCCTCTTTTTGCTCCCGATACCCAGGCTTTTGTTATTGATACAAATGAAAACGGGCAATTGCTGATCAAAGATTCTCCAATCATTGGTATGCTGGATACCCTGATACATATAAAATATTTTCAGAATCATCCTTTTACAACCGACACACAGCAACTCAATATTTACGGTTTTACAGCCAATGAGATCCCTGCCTATCCTGATTCAATTTACAGGCAAAGAATTGCGTTGCTGAATCAAAAAACACCCATAGAACTGGTTTACAATCAACAGGTAAAAAACTATATTGATTTATATGCGGTTAAAAAGAGGGAGCTGACTTCCAGGATGCTTGGTCTGGCAGAACTATATTTTCCCATGATAGAGGAACAATTGGACCGTTATGGGTTGCCACTGGAGCTAAAATACCTTGCCGTTGTAGAATCTGCTTTGAATCCGACAGCCGGGTCACGAGTGGGAGCCAAAGGCTTGTGGCAGTTTATGTATGGTACAGGAAAAGTGTACGGATTAAAAGTCACTTCATACGTTGATGAAAGGTTTGACCCGGAATTGGCTACCGTTGCTGCATGCCAGCACCTCAGAGACTTATACGACATTTACGAAAACTGGTCGCTGGTTATGGCTGCCTACAATTCAGGAGCGGGAAATGTGAACAAGGCAATTCGGAGAGCCGGTGGTACTAAAAGTTATTGGGCTATATGGCCATATCTGCCGCGTGAAACCAGAGGGTATGTGCCGGCCTTTATTGCAGTTACATACATTATGAATTATGCCCCTGAACACAACCTGTATCCCGTTGACCCCGGTATACTTTACCATGGCACGGATACGATCAGGGTTAAAGATGTTCTGGCTTTCGATCAGGTCAATGAACTGATCGGTGTGCCAATGGAAGACCTCAGATTCCTTAATCCTGCTTTTACAAAAGGAGTTATCCCCTTGTCTGAAGATAAATCATATTCCCTGCGGCTTCCTAAAGAATACATTGGTGATTTTATTAATAACGAAAAAGCAGTATATGCTTATAAAACAAAAAAAGGCATAGAAAAGGAAAAACTGTTGGCTGAAATTAAGAAAGCTCAGGAAAGGACCATGCATACAGTTAGATCTGGTGAAAATCTCGGACTCATTGCCCGAAAATATCATGTATATATCAGTCAGATTCAGTCATGGAACAATCTCAGGGGAACAACCATTTATCCCGGTCAAAAATTGATTGTTTATCCTTCGGCTCCCTATAATCCTTCGGTAACCTATGCATCAGCCCAGGAAGTCTCCGAAACCAAACCAAAATCCAGTGATTACCATGTTGTAAGATCAGGGGAGAACCTCGGACTTATAGCTAAGAAATATCATTGTACAACCCAGGACTTGCAATCATGGAACAATCTTAAAAACAGTACAATCTATCCAAACCAAAAACTTAGGGTGAGCCGACCAACAGCCTCTGCATCTACAGGAGGAAAGCAATATGTTTACCATACGGTTAAAAAGGGAGATACCCTCTGGGAGATCGCTAAACAATACGACGGTGTTACTGTAACCCAGATAAAGCAATTGAACAATATCACCAATGCCAAAAAACTGAAAGTAGGGCAGAAAATCAAAGTTGCAGTCAGGCAATCCTGAAAAAAATAAATATCTTAGCGATATTCAATCTTAAAATATTCTAATTATGAAGTCCAGGAACCGAATTTCGTTGGCTTTATTGCTAACCATGGCTTTGGGGTTTACCATGACATCCTGCATGAACGAAAAGCAGGGTAAAGACCGATCAACCGGGAAGACAAATGAGATACTCGTTGTTACAGATACACGCCAACAATGGGAAGGAGCTTTAGGAGATACCATACGAGCTTTCTTCGAGAAGGAAATGCCCGGACTTCCTCAGCCGGAACCTTTGTATAACCTGTTAAACGTATCATCGGGAGATTTTAACAAGACTTTTAAAAAATTGCACAGCGTATTGATCATTACTGTCGATCCATCTGTGAATGAACCTGTGGTTGAAATGAAAAAGGATGTTTGGACTTCTCCTCAACAGGTTATTAAAATGACGGTCAAAGACATGGACTGGTTTAATTCTACCTTCCATCAGTATCGTGATGTTTTCCTGAAACTATTCAGCGACCTGGAAACTCAACGTACCATTCAGTATTTTGATATGGCCAAAAGTATCCGGCTTAAAGAGTTACTGATGGATAAATTCGGATTTTCACTCGATATTCCAGGAGGGTTCAGTATTATGAAAGATGCTGATGGTTTTTTATGGCTGCAGCAATCGGTTCATAAAGTGAAAGAAGATATACATATGGGGATCATTATTTATGAACAACCTTATACGGATACGTCGGCCTTTAACCCGGATAAGATCATTGAAAGAAGAGATTCCGTGACCATGTTATATGTGCCAGGTCCTTCAGAGGGATCATATATGGTTGTATCTCGAAAATTTATCTTACCGAAAACAATGACTACTCAAGAATATATTACGGGCTATGCTGCCGAGACCCGAGGCCTGTGGATGGTAGTGAACGATTTTATGGGAGGACCTTTCTTAAGCTATACGTTCGTTGATCCCAACAATGAAACCATTATTACTCTAGATGGTTATGTTTATAATCCCAACGGTATGAAAAGGAATTTCATCCGCCAACTGGAAGCTATCTTCAATACATTGAAGTTTACAGGTAAACCCATTGAAAAATAAGCAATTGCTTTTAATAGCTTATTCCTGCAATTCAGCTTTTTCGTAAATCACCGTAATTACGCCAATTCCGGTGTTATTAATATTGGTGATCCGGCCATCTTCCA
Organism: Bacteroidota bacterium; assembly: GCA_018831055.1. Lineage (NCBI taxonomy): Bacteria > Pseudomonadati > Bacteroidota > Bacteroidota bacterium. The sequence continues at coordinate 43,115 of JAHJRE010000233.1, read as the reverse complement.
GGATGCCAAGGGGTGAGTATTCGGGATTGGAGCTGTTGTCGAAACGAATCTTTATCATCCTTTCCGAATCATCATATAACCACCCGCCCGAATAAGAGTTACCGGAAGTGACTATGCTCATAGAATTGTTTTCATAAAATTCAAAATGTACTGAACGATAATTCTCCAGTACACTTTCGAGAGCTTCCGGTCGGATTGAAGCAGTATCAATATCCGTGATGACGTCTGCAACCTTCCATGTCCCCACCAATTCACTTTTTATGTTGCTCCCACATCCTGAAATTATAAGCAGTAACAAAGCCACAAGCCCTGATAATTGAAAAAATGATTTTGTTCTCATGAATTAGCTATTAGGAAAGGCAAATGTACAAAAGGATACAGCGGACTAAAAATTTTTTTTAAAAAAAACTTGACAAACCCATTTTAATTGTCGTAAATTTGACCGCTTGGTTAAACTAAATGGTTAAATCAAATAGTTAAATCGAAGAGTTAAATCAAATGGTCAAATGACAGCACAGGAACACAACAGAGAGCAAATCATTCTGGACGCCGCGAGGAAGGTCTTTATGGAAAAGGGTTTTGACGGGGCGACCATGCAGGATATTGCCGATGAAGCAGGGATCAACAAGTCATTGCTTCATTATTATTACCGGAGTAAGGATAAGCTTTTCAGAAAAGTTTTCCTGGAGATGTTCAAATTGTTTACTCCAAAATTCGGAGAGATTTTTCTTTCCGATAAGCCAATATTTGAAAAGATCGAGGATTTTGCCGGGCATTACATTGAAATGATGATACAAAATCCCCAGATGCCTGCATTTGTCCTCAGGGAGATTACAACCAATCCACAGAGTCTTGCAGATGCAGTGCTTGATACCGGTGTCAAACCCGAATTTATGGTGAAGGCGATTAAGGATGAAATTGACAAGGGAAACATCCGGGAGATTGATCCCCGACAGTTATTGGTAAACCTGATCGGTTTATGTATTTTCCCTTTTGCAGCCAAACCATTGCTTATGAGGGTTTTATTTGGCGGTAATGAAAATGCTTACTCAAAATTCCTTCAGGAAAGAAAATCGGAAGTCCCGAAATTCATTAACCAATCCATTAAAAAGAAATGAAATCGTTATTATATATTGCAGGTCTATTGCTTGCCATCACCGGCAATGCCCAGGTCCCGGACACTCTAACCCTGGATGTCTGTCACGATCTGGCTGTTAAGAATTACCCACTTACAAAGCAATATGCATTATTGGATTCCAGGAAGGATATCCAGATACGTTCACTTAATACCCAGTATCTGCCACAGGTTCAAATGAACGGACAGGCTTCGTATCAGTCGGATGTTACCAAGGTGGAGGTGATAATTCCGGATATCGTGTTACCTCCTCCCATCGACGTGACCATTACTCCCACGCAGCCGGAGACTCCTGACTTATCAAAGGATCAATACAAGATATCGTTGGATGTTTACCAAATGATTTACGACGGGGGGATCACAGCGAGGCAAAAAGTGATTGAATCGTTGAATATGGAAATAGACAAGCAAAAAATCACCGTAGATCTTTATTCATTGAAGTGTAATGTTTCGGATGTTTATTTCAACATACTGCTGCTTCAGGAGAACGAAAAACTTCTGCATGTAATGAAAGATAAGATCGGGGAGAAGATCAAGGAATTGGAGAGCGCGGTAAAGTTTGGTGTAGTGCTCGAATCAGAAAAGGATGTTTTGCTTGCCGAACAGTTAAAAGTTGAGCAACAGATAACCGAGGTAAGAGAAACCCGAAGGGCGTCTGTGGAGGCTCTGGGAGAGTTGATGGCGGTTGAATTGGCGGATGACATTACGTTAAACTTGCCAAATCCGGGAATCCATACTCCGGAATTTCAAAACCTCAGGCCGGAGATTACCCTTTTTGACCTTCAGAAAAACCGTATTGATGCCTCCAAAAGGGTAATTACGGCAAAATGGACCCCGCGTTTTTCAGGATTCGGACAGGTAGGATACGGACGACCTGCCCTGAATTTCCTGAATAATGATTTCGACGACTTTTATATCGTTGGTGCACGAATGAGCTGGGAACTCTGGAACTGGAACAAAAATAAAAAGGAAAAGCAGGTACTTGACATTCAGACCGGTATCCTGGATACACAAAAAGAAGCTTTTGACCGCAATATCAGAGTGGCTGCAAAGCATGATCTTGCCGATATAAGGAAATATGAAACTCTGATCAGGGATGATCAGAAGATCATTGTTTTACGGGAAAAAATCGTGGCTACTGCTTCAGTCCAGCTTAATAACGGCGTAATTACGTCAACCGATTATATTACCCGTTTAAGCGATGCCACCCAGGCCAGAATTGCCATGCAAACCCATCATATCCAGTTGATCCGTTCAAGGGTCAACTATCTTGAAACTATTGGAAATCTTTAACATTATTAATACCATACTCTATGAAATCATATTTCAGATATCAAAACAAGGTCTTGTTTTCCTTCCTGATCATTGCAAGCTCTGTCATGTTGTGGTCCTGTAACGGGAATAATGACCTGTCTGACGCTTACGGAAATTTTGAAGCCGTGGAAGTGATCGTCAGTTCTATGGCTCAGGGTACAATCCTGAAAATGGATATTTCCGAAGGACAACTTTTGCAAGAGGGCCAGTTGATTGGTTGGATTGATACCACGGATCTGGTTTTGAGAAAAGAGCAGCTTCAAAGGCAACGATCTTCGATTTCTTCGAGAATTGCCAATGTTAATGCACAAATCAAGGTGCAGGAACAACAACTGAAGAATACACTCACCGATCATCAAAGAATTCAGAAACTCTTTGCTGAGGGAGCTGCTACGCAGAAGCAGTTTGATGATATTAACGGGGCGGCTGACCTGGTAAGGGAGCAGATCTCCGCTACCAGAACACAAAAACAGGGAATCAACGATGAGATTGCTGCCATGGACATGCAGATCCGGCAAGTCGAGGAGATGATCTCTGATTGCTATATTGTTAATCCACTGAATGGTACTGTTTTGACAAAACTGACCGAAGAAGGAGAAGTGGCCAGCTATGGCAAACCACTGTATAAAATTGCTGATCTTGACATCCTGAAACTAAAAGTTTATGTCAGTGGAGCTCAGTTACCCAATGTTCGTCTGGGACAAAAAGTGCAGGTTTTGGTCGATCGCGATGAGAACTCCAACAGGGCATTGGATGGCACGGTAAGCTGGATATCGGAGTCGGCGGAGTTTACCCCTAAAACCATTCAAACCAAGGAGGAAAGAGTAAATCTCGTTTATGCCGTAAAAGTGGACGTGAAGAACGATGGAAGTCTGAAAATCGGTATGCCCGGCGAGGTTAATTTCGTACATTCGGGCAATAATTAACCAAAACCCTTTACATATGAAAAAGATTGGATTCATTTCTTTGATGCTGGCAGTCTTCGCATCGACACAGGTTTTCGGACAAACGTATCAGGAAAACGATGTATGTGGATTATGGCTTAACCAGGACAAGGATGCGCACATTAAAATCTACCGCGATGGAACAAATTTCCTCGGAAAGATCATTTGGATGAAGAACCCCATTGACCCGGAAACGGGAAAACCCAAACTGGATAAGAACAATCCAAAAGAAAACCTTCAAAGCAGACCATTGGACGGTCTGGTCATTATCCGTGATTTTACCTGGGATGCCGATGACCAGGAATGGGAAGACGGAGAGATCTACGACCCTAAGAACGGTAAGACATACAGTTGTGAAATGAATCTTGAAAACGAGAACACTCTTGAGGTAAGAGGTTATGTGGGTTTTTCCTGGATAGGAAGGACAGTGGTTTGGACCCGGCTTGAAAACTCACCAGGCCTCGAAAAATATCCTGATTGATACCATGAACCATTCTGTTGAAATTACAAATCTTTACAAGGGATATGGTGAGGTGAAAGCCTTGCAGGATATTTCCCTCACCATTAATCCCGGTGAGCTCTTCGGGCTGATCGGCCCTGATGGAGCCGGTAAATCCACCCTGTTCCGGATCCTGGTTACTCTTTTGTTACCGGATTCGGGAAAAGCCATTGTTGAAGGTTATGATACAGTGGATGATTACCGTGAGATCAGAAAGATCGCCGGTTATATGCCCGGAAAGTTTTCTCTTTACCAGGATCTGTCGGTAGAGGAAAATCTTAAATTCTTTGCCAGTATCTTTAAAACCACAATTCAGGAAAATTATGACCTGATCAGGGATATTTACCAGCAGATTGAGCCTTTTAAAACAAGGCCTGCCGGTAAGCTGTCAGGAGGAATGAAACAGAAACTGGCCCTTTCCTGTGCACTGATACATAAACCCAAAGTGCTTTTCCTGGATGAACCTACAACCGGTGTTGATGCCGTTTCCAGGAAGGAATTCTGGGAAATGCTGCGAAGGTTGAAGGAGAAAGGGATCACCATTGTCGTTTCTACACCATATATGGATGAAGCAAGTCTCTGCGACCGTGTCGCCCTGATTCAGAACGGTAAGATCCTTAGCATCGATACTCCATCGGAGATCATAAGCCGCTATGACCATCCATTACTGGAAGTAAAATCTGACCGAATGTATGAACTAATCCAGGATCTCCGGGAGTACCCAAATACACTGTCAGCATACCGCTTCGGAGAATTTATCCACTATACTCCCAAAGAGGAAGAAGAATATGAACTCCTGGAAAAATACCTGCAGGAGAAAGGACATAAGGATATTATTATCCGCTCAATTTTACCGGTTATTGAGGATTGTTTTATGGCACTGATGTAAAATGAAGAATAGCGAACCCATCATTGAAGCAGTTGACCTTACTAAAAAGTTTGGAAGTTTTGTAGCCAACGACCACCTTACTTTCACTGTGAAAAAAGGTGAGATTTTCGGTTTCCTGGGTGCCAATGGTGCCGGGAAAACAACGGCTATCCGAATTTTGTGCGGGTTATCAAGACCTACTTCCGGTAAAATTACCGTGGCAGGCTTCGATGTATATCGTGAAACGGAAGAGATAAAAAAGAACATTGGATATATGAGCCAGAAGTTCTCTCTTTACGAAGATCTGACCGTAAAGGAAAACTTCCGCTTTTATGGAGGCATCTATGGCTTGAGCCTGAAACAGATACGACAGCAGACAGATTTTTACCTTGAAAAACTCGGATTAACAACCTCAGGTGATAAAGTGATCAGTAGTTTGCCCCTTGGATGGAAGCAAAAACTGGCATTCTCTATTGCCATTATCCATAACCCTCGTATCGTTTTCCTGGATGAGCCTACCGGCGGTGTTGATCCCATCACTCGCCGGCAATTCTGGGATATGATCTACGAGGCAGCCAACAGCGGTATCACTGTTTTCGTAACTACCCATTATATGGATGAAGCTGAGTATTGCGAAAGAGTTTCTATTATGGTGGCAGGAAGAATTGAAGCACTGGATACCCCGGAAAGGCTGAAAAAGAAATATCATGCATCAAGCATGGATGAGGTTTTCTTAAAACTGGCCAGAGGCTAATAAGCAATGAATAATGAACAATGAACAATGAATAATGGCCTGGTGGGGGTTTGTTGGAATGAATTTAATTTGTGAAAGTTATTTTTATGAGAGGTTTTATTATAAAAGAGTTTTATCATATTTTCCGGGATTACCGGTCGATGCTGATTTTATTCGGTATGCCGGTAGTGCAGGTGTTGTTGTTTGGTTTTGCCATTACCAATGAGATCAAGGATGCTAAAATTGCTGTCCTGGATTATTCAAAGGATTATATAACGCAGGAGATCACAAATAAAATCACCTCATCCGGCTATTTTATCCTGGAAAAGAATCTGGAAAATGAAACCCAGATCCATGAAGAATTTCGCAAAGGGAATATCAAGCAGGTAATAGTATTTGAAAATGACTTTGCCGGGAAACTTGAGAAGGAGCATAATGCAGGAATTCAGATACTTGCGGATGCATCTGATCCAAATACGGCAAACCTGCTGGTAAATTATGCTTCCGGGATTATCCGTACCTATCAGATGCAAAAATTTGGCAATACCGCCCTCCCGGTGCAAATCGACATCGAGACTAAGATGCTTTACAACCCTGAGTTGAAAAGCGTTTTTATGTTCGTTCCCGGAACCATTACCATCATCCTTATGCTGGTATCTGCCATGATGACCTCCATTTCTATTGCCAGAGAAAAGGAATTGGGAACCATGGAGGTGTTGCTGGTTTCCCCCCTTAAACCATTACAGATTGTAGTGGGTAAAGTACTTCCCTATGTTGTGCTTTCATTTGTCAATGCAATTACAATATTATTGATGGGTTTCTTTGTGTTTGGCATGCCTGTTATGGGAAGCGTGGTTTTACTGCTTGCAGAGAGTCTGTTGTTCATAATAATGGCACTTTCATTGGGTATTTTTATCTCAACGGTATCCAGTACGCAACAACTGGCTATGATGTTGTCGATGTTTGCTTTGATGCTACCAACCATCTTACTTTCAGGATTTATCTTCCCTATAGAGAACATGCCCGATATCCTGCAGTGGCTTAGTCATCTTATGCCTTCGAAATGGTTCATCATTATTGTGAAAGACATTATGTTAAAAGGTGTCGGATTGGCTTATGTGTGGAAGGAAACATTGATACTGGTGGCTATGACGCTCTTCTTCATCCTGCTTTCGGTAAGGAAATTTAAAATCAGATTGGAATAATTTTTTTTCAGGAATAAAATATGAGAACGATACGGTTTATATTACAGAAGGAATTCCTGCAAATTTTCAGGAATAAAACCATGATCCCAATCATCTTCTTTGTTCCTATTGTACAGTTACTGGTTCTTTCATATACCGCAACCTTTGAGATCCGGAATGTGGACATGGTTGTGGTCGACCTTGATCAGAGCCCTGAAAGCAGAGAGCTCAGGGGCAAATTCCAGGGGTCTCCATTCTTCACAATATCTGATCAGACTTTTTCTTATGCTCTGGCAGAGGACATGCTGAAGAAAAACAAGGCTGATCAGATACTGCATATCCCTTCCGGTTTTTCCCGGGATATGGAAAAGGAAAAAAGAGCTGCAGTGCAATTGACGACCAATGCCATCAACGGGTCGGCGGCCAGCCTGATGAGTGCCTATGCCCAATCGATCATTCTCGATTACAATAGGAATATCATTGTCGGGCGCATCGGCCTTACAGGTAATCCCGAACCTATCCGGATTAACTATTCATTCTGGTATAATCCTGAATTGAATTACATCACGTATATGGTACCCGGCATCCTTGTGCTTTTAGTCACCATCATCGGGATGTTCCTGTCAAGTATGAACCTGGTAAGGGAGAAGGAAATCGGCACTATTGAGCAGATCAATGTAACCCCAATAAAAAAGTATCAGCTTATTATCGGTAAGCTGCTTCCTTTCTGGCTGATTGCTTTGTTTGAACTGGCTTTTGGACTTGCCATTGCCAAATTGGTTTTCAATATACCCATCCTTGGCAGTATCGGATTGATTTTTTTGGTTGCCATGATTTACCTTTTGGTAATACAGGGATTTGGTTTGTTGATTTCCACTTTGACAAACACTCAGCAACAAGCTATGTTTCTGAGTTGGTTTTTCCTGGTGATCTTCATCATGATGAGCGGATTATTCACTCCGGTACAGAGCATGCCTGTCTGGGCTCAATACATAAATCTTGCCAACCCCATTGCCTATTTTATTGAGATAATCCGTATGATTATGCTCAAAGGGTCCATGATGGCTGACATACAAAAACCTTTGATGGCATTGGGCATTTATGCTGTCATATCTTTAACACTTGCAACCTGGAGGTACAGGAAAATAGCCTGATTTCAGTTTTTTCTGATGATAAAACCGTGTTGTTCCACCAGCCTCTCATCCGGCGGGATAGTATAGATCCACGACATAATAACATTCACCGAAGGTTTTTCCATAAACGGGTAATCCCTTTTGGTAAATACAAAGATCAGCAGGTTGAATTCTTTATCCTTTCCGGGTTGCGTGACTTCCAGTTCATACCCTCTTTCATCGAACAGGGCGCTGATGGGGAAGTCGTAAGTGGTTCCTTTCAGGAAAAGCTGGTCGGGTGTTTCATTCAGGATGGGGTTGACGGGATCGGCATATGGATACAGGAGGGATGCATTATCTTCTGTAACGTTGAATATCTTCAGATAACCATCTCTCATGGGAATAAATTCAAAGCGCATGAAATCCCCGGCATTATAGAATTCATTGATTCCTTTTACTTTGAAGCGGAATGAAGGATCCTGTTTTTCTTCGTGCTTGAAAACGGTAGCATCAATTTCCACTTCAACGATCATGTTCCCATCTTCATCAAAGCTCTTATTCTCTGTTAGTATCTGATTGACCATAACTTCCCCACCGGTTTCGGTCGAGGTGAAACCCTGAAAAATCTCCTGGAACTTTTCATTATCCTCGAACTGGTAAAGGAAGTCGTTTACCTGTATACTTTCGGAAACGCCGGCAAGGTTGAGAGCTTCTCTTTTTGCTTCTTCAATGGCTTTTCTCTTGGTTTCTTCCGGGGTCAGGTCGCGGGAAATGTACATTCCCTTTGCTTTGACATTGACCTTTTTCTGTGCAAAAAGGGGCATTGCCATAAGACTTAGCACAAACGCCAGTAAGATTGCTCCGGTAAATGCGTTTCTCTTCATCATGATCTAAGGTTGTGCCCTCGCGGGCGGGGTTCATATTGTCGGTCCTGTAGAATTTCCAGGATCAATGGAATCTCCATGATTCCCATTCTGTTTCCACGTTCACGCTTACATTCACACGGGGGTCCTGTTCTTTCTGATTGATCTTCAGCGATTCTAGAGAGACCCGCTGGGTTATGTAATCGGCCAGTTCACCATAGGAAACATTTCCTTTTGTATCCTGCAATTTTTTAAGCAGATAGTAGGTAAACATCCCATGTTCCATCTCCTTATAGGGCAGTGCCGATTGTTCGCCGGTGCTGGCGGTGAAAACCACCATATTTCCGGTTACCATGTTCTCTTTAGGTTTGACTTTCACGCCTCTGGCAGCCAGCAGTCCGGCTGCACGGCCTCCACCGCTGAAACAGGCATCCAGGAAGACAGTCACCTTGCTGGCTTGCGCTTCTGCAAATTTCCGGTAGATTTCGTTCAACTGAACGGCAGCGCTGAGGTTGGTACCCGAAACATCGACAGGGATCAGATAAGGCTCCCGGGTGTTTTCATCAGGCAACCCATGTCCGGCATAAAAGAAGATGATCTCTGCCTGTCCGGGTGTTTTGGCTGCAAGCTTGGTAACCAGATCGAGCTTTTGCAGCATTTCCCCGGCGGTGGCATCCGTGAGCAGGAAGCAATTGCTTTCTTCCACACCCAGGGTCTTGATGGCATATTCCTTGAACATTTTAGCATCGGTACGGGCAAAATCAACATTTGACTCCGTGGCTATGCCGCGCTGGTATTTCGAATAATCCTCATTCCCGATGATCAGGGCATACCGGAAAGGGTATTTTTTGGGATGGGCAGGGATATTTTTATCTACATCGGCAGAAAGCGATGCAATAGCGATGGTGGGGGCTGCAGTCTCCACACCCGATATCACAACTTCGTTGCGAGCCACCAGCCTTTTCTCGAGGCTCACACTCAGCGATGTGTCCCGTGAATATCTTCCAAAGCCTTCGCTGAGGTCGACCAGTACAGGGATCTGGTTAAGCGTATAGCGCCTGGATGCTGTAAATGTAAATTCGAGTTTTTGGGATGATCCAGGTTCCATCCTTCCCAGTTCAAACGATGATTGTTCGCTCAACGGGAAGCAGTTGGCATTGGGGAAGCGAAAATCGGCTCTCACACTTTTGGCGTCTCCCTGTCCGATATTTTGCACGATCACTTCAAGCACAATGGGGTAATTTAATTTGATCATCCCCCCGTCTTCGGTGCTGAATGCAGCATCGGCAACAATGATCTTGGGTGTGGCAAACCTGCGGGATTCCAGTTTCATGATCAGCGGATAGGCATCAAAACCCCGTTCCTCGATCACATCTACCTGGAATTCAGCCATGCCGTTTTCCAGCGCTAACTCGCCGGTAATCGGTATGCCTACCTGTTTCCTGCTTCCTGCAGGAATATCTCCAAGCAATGTTTGCTTCTCAAAGGTAAGTCCGGTGATGGTCTGGCCTTTGAGGCTTGTCTTGACCTTTACGTTGTTAGCCGGTCCTTTACCAATATTCTCAACGATAAAGATGATGTTACATGCTTCGCCGGCATCTATAAAATTGTTGCCGTTCTCATCCACGAAACGCTCTCCGGTGATGATCAGGTCGGGCAGGTCCTTAATAAATGTATTAGTTGAAGGTTGCGAGGTCACACTAATTTTTTTTGAGACACTTTTGCCCGACATCACCTGGCCCTGGGCAGCAACGGCCAGTACCAGGAATGCAATGATGAGCAGTTTTATTTTCATGACAGTTGGGTATTTGTTGTAAAATTATTGTTAGAATCTGTACCGAATCCCGATCATAGGTGCTTGATGAACAGGATTATAGTAACAGTTCATGGATAAGTTGCTGTTTCTGTACTGGCGGTTTACCTTTCCTGCCTGAAGCCCGGTCCACAGGATGTCCAAAGCCCATACATTAATGGCCAGTATCCCCAGAACGTTGGAAAGGGTGCGTTGCGATTCTGCTTTGCTATAAAGGTCATCGCGTGTTGCCGGATCGCCTTCTTTTTTATAATCTTCAAAATTGTTGTAAGCGCTGCCATTCATGATAATAGCTCCTGCTACCATGCCGTAGCCGGCAACGCCGAGAAGCCAGTAAGCTCCTCCGCCTTTGGCTACTGTGTTGCCCAACCCGGGAAGAAGGACCGATAAAGCCATACATCCCGGTACACTTACTTTTTTCGCTCCACTGACCTTGGGTTCTGTTGTTTTTACCGGTGTGGGATCCTTCCTGACTTCAGCAGGTGGTTTGGCTCCGGCAAGGCTTGATTTTCCAAGCACCTCAACAGATATTTCCTCGTTGAGCTGAACATTATCTGCTCCCATGTTCCAGTTAATCCTCAATCCTTTATCACCCTTAACACCGGATCCTATATCTCCTGTTATCGTTACAGGATTCAGGGTGCCACCCGATGCTTTGTTGATTTTTACCCAAATATCAAAGGTCTCACCGGCTTTGAAGTTGATGATGTCGTAAACAATGACCAGATTCTGACCATCCTGGTAAAAATCAACGTGGGTGATCTCAGCCTTCGACTGCGCGAAAACCGATGAAGTGGATAGTATCGCGAGGAAAAATATTATGCCGGTTCTTATAAGTATCGTCTTCATGAGCGTTTATTTGTTTCGGTTAATATTATTGCTTTCAGTGACCTGAGGATTAATGGGCATACCATGAACAAAGACCGGGCGGTTTACAGGCCTTATGCCTGTGCTGCCCAATTCATATTCTTCCCCTTTGAGGTTGGTGACATAGCCTTTAATATTCCAGTTGCGGTCGATTCCATATTCCTGCGACATGGAGATCCATGTGGTGCCGTCGTCAACCGAATAAACATCAGAGTAAAATGGCTCCATTACCGGTCCGGAGTCGGCTCCGACCGGGAAAATACCCTGCGGCTGGTCAACGATCCAAACTCCAAACCAAAGATCAAGACCCGTGTTTACCGGTATATTTGTGGTGAAAGAGAATTCATTCCATGCATAGCTTGTTACACCAGTGATTTGCTGATATTCTTTTAAAACAGTGCCGGTCAGTCCTCCTTCCCAGGTTGTGATATAATAGGTGATGGCAGGATCAGGATCCCAGGCGTAGAAACCCACCTTTGCAACCCTGAACCCGGTAAACTGGGCTATATCGGCTGCCGGTATGCGGATAGTAGCATCGAAATTGCCCCCGTTCGTCCTGCCTATACCTGTCACTGCATCGGTAAGATAATAATCAAACCATCGCGGATTGGGTGTGGGTGTGCCTCCGGCGGTCTTGAAATTTAATACTGATCCATATACTACTCCCGATCCATATTCCATGTATGCTCGTATGTAATAAGTTGTATTGGATGATAAACTGGAAATTCTTGAATCAAAACCGCCTGTTGAGGCTACCGATCCAACAGGTTTGGTTTTACAATTTATATTATCTTCAATAACAGGGATGTTCTTGGTCGAAGAATAGCAAAATCCATATTCTCCTACATTACCATCTCCAATGTCCGAGATAATTCCATATGCGTCAAAGTATGTATCGTTAATATTTTGTGGTGTACTGGTTACCACGAAAGGTATCCTTTCCAGCTCAATCTTTTTGCAGGAGAAAAGGACAACCCCCGCTAAAACAAGTAAAATCAGGAGTTTCCCCGGTAAATATGTTCTCATATCTGGTGTTTTTGGTTTATCCTTAAATCTATCTTCAAATATTTATCAATTCTTCATTGTTCATTGTTCATTGATCATTGATCATTGTTCATTATTCATTATTCATTGTTCATTGTTCATTATTCATTATTCATTATTCATTGTTCCCCTCGGCTTCGCTCGGGGCGAGCTATTATTTAATCCAATATATCCTCCTTCAGGTTCATCACTTTTTGTGTATGGTCTGAGTCATAGTCGAACAACATATCACCTGATTGCCGGTACAGTCTTACAAAATTCAGGTCGTACCACACCACCATTTTCCCAACCACGATACCTTCCAGGATGGTTATCTGGGCATCACCGTTGTCGAATTTTGACACCTGGATTCGGGCACCGGGGTTGATCTTTACTTTATCGATGGTGATAGAGCTGCCATCAGAAGTCTGAATGTTCACAATACCGTTGTTATTTACAATCATATTGATTTTCCCCATGTTTTCATAAATGCTTTTATATCGGGATTTGAATGAGGGGTTATATCTATCCAGCGCCATTTGGGCATCTCTTCCGGAAATTTTATATCCTGCATAATTCATCAGGTTGGTCACGGCAAAGAGCCCGGCGATGGTTCTTTCATATTTTTGCTGTACGAGCATATCGTTCTCAGCTTTCAGGCTTTCTACGGGGTTCATGGCTTTTCCTTCGGCAAAGCTGGCGGTGGAGTAGTTCATGCCTGTTGTGCGGTTGAAGGCGCCGGCGAAGAAGATCTTTCCGCTGGGGTCGGTCTTCAGTCCGAAATTCCCGAAAGCCTCATTTTCATTGAAAAGTTGGTTTTTCTCATGCACACCTTCGCTGTTGAACCAGGTCACATAGCTCAGGTAGGTATCCTGTTCATATTGATCGAGGCCGGCTTTCTTAGCCCAGAGCAAGCGGCCCCGCAGATTGTATTTGGCCATGACGATGTCGCTTTTGCCTTCTCCTGAAGAGAGGGAGAGATCGGCTTCGCCCGGACTGATGCTTCCGTTGAAGGATCCAGTTACCACCAGGAATCCTTTGTCGTCAAGTGCTACCGCGAAGCCGGTTGATTCGCCGTTTCCGCCATAAACATCAACCCATTCAGGATTTCCTGCAGTATTGTATTTTACTATGAACATACGACGTTTGCCATCGGGGTTTTCGATAATACGATCGCCGAATTGTGCTTTACCGCTTATATAGCCGGCCAGATAGGCATTGCCCTCTCCGTCGAGCACAATATCATTGAAGCTGCCGCCTCTCTGACCGTTGGCTTTCATGGCCAGATCCCAGAAATGCTCGCTCTGGGCATAGAAATAGCTACCGTTGAGCCTTTCTATGATCTCTGCATCGGCATCACGATATTCCGGCATGGTCATTCCAAGAGGTGCGTTGATATAAGTTGGGTCGGCGACCATGTATTTTTCGTTATGATAAACCAGGAAATCACCTTCCACTGCTTCGTTAAGGTTTACGGCCGTAGCCACATGTCCGGTATAGGCCAATCCAAGCGATTTCATATCCAGCAATTCGGAAACGAGATAGGAGAACAGAGCGGAGCGGTCTTCGCAATCGGAAAAAGGATAGTAAAAAACCTCCACCGGGAAGAAAAATTTCTCTCTTCCGAACTGTTCCTCATCGATCTTGTATTCAAAGGCTGTCTGCACAAAATTCAGCAGGAACGATACAGCCTGCACCTGGTTCATTTCATTCAGTACCGGTACCAGGCTTTCCATAACCGATTCCTTAAACTGACCTTCCATGGCTGCATTGAAATACACATTAATATCTACGACCGGATAATCATTATAAAAGCGGATGAGGTTTTCGTTGTAAGAAACTTTGACAGGATAGGTTTGACCGTTATAACTGAAATCTATTTTCTTTGTCTTTTCGAGTGGAGTGAAGTTCAGGGCATTGTAAATGTTAAAGTCGATCACACGGTTGGCATCGGGCAGGTCTTTTTCATAGGTATACAACTGATCTCCTTCTATCGGATTCATCAGGTAATAGGTCTGGGAGCCCAGGGTGATGAAGCGGTTGAAGTAGACCGTCTGGTAAGAAGGGAGCAAAAGGCATACCCTGCTTCCTGAATAGGCTACCTTAACTTTATATCCAGACTGAAGCATCAGGAACCACTGCATAAGGCGGGCGGAGTTCTCCGACCCCTGGAAAACCGTCTTAGCTACCTCCCCCGTGAGCAGGTAATAGGCCCAATCGTTGAGGTTCATCTGGAACTTATCCCTTAACAACTGGTCGATCAAAGTGGAATATGGGGTTTGGCTTAGTTTCTCAAAGTAAAGGCTTATGGTTTCTGAGCTAATGCTGGTATTGTCGAAAACAGGGGGATTTTCTTCCCAGGAATAGGAAAGGTTATTTCCATAGAAATTCAGGTTGTAATTATCTTCCGCAGCCAGCCGGATATCTGCTTTCAAAACTCTGGGTAACAGCGTTTCGCGCGCCGGATCGGATTTGATCTCAAGCACTTTGTTAATGGTGGGCATTTTACCAACCGGTTCATCGGCGCGGTCTTCGGGTTTGAATTTGGGCATAACATCGGGTTTGGGCCTTTCAATAGGCTTCCTTTCTTTGAAAAGGTTGAATTGTTCCCATTCCTTTTTCAGGTAATCTGCAAATTCCTTGTCTCTTTGCTCTACATAGTTATCGAAGTCTTTTTGCATCTTTTCCAGGAATTCCTTTTGCTTCAGCTTCATATCCTGAAGTTCCTGTTGCCGTTGTTTTTTAAATTCCTCAAAAGTTTGTCCCTGTATGCTGATAAACATAAATAGGAAGGTTATCAGGGAAACGGCGGATATAACTTGTTTTGCATTCATGGCTTATTTGTTTATGAATTGAACATTCACGTACATCCTGTTTTCCAGGATGTTAATACTTTCAAGTCGAGGATATTGTTTACACCGGATCACTTCGCGGTCGAGAATTTTTGTCACGGAAGTATGCTGGTCGCCGGTGGTTTTTATTTTTCCTGCCTGCATTTTGGCATCTATAAATACATGTTTGAAGAATCCTTCGATCATTGAATTCCAAAGGCCGAGGGCAGGATAGGCTTCGTGGGAGGCTTCGGGGATTTGCGGGACAGAGTTTTTGTAGCGAAGTCTGTAAAGAGAAGCTTCAATTTCTTTACCGTTGAAAAGGGAATTCACTTCGTAGGATTTTTGCTTTTTAAAACTGATAAAGCGATAATTTTCCGAAACTTTCTTCCCTGGTGTTTTGTTTTCGCATTTAAGCTCAATGCGATGGGCTAATTCATATTTGCTGTTATCGCGTATTTCAGAGCTCCAGCATTCGGAAATGGTGATGAGGGTGTCCTGGCCGCCATTTGCATCCGGTGTATATTTCACCATCAGGATGGATTCACCATAGCGGTTCACTGTATCGTAAAGGATTTGAAAATCACTGCTGTCGTATATCAGAGCGGCGGTGATCATGTAAAAATCAATGTATTTTCCTGTGATATCCCCTTCATTACCCAGATTTGTTTCGTTAACAAAATAGTCAGAAATATGTTTGACCACTGAGGTTTTCATGACAGCGGTAACAGATTTGGCTCTGAGCCAGGCAAGCTCCCTTCCTGCCCGGCGGTCCATAAAAGGATCGGAAATACCTACGGCATAAATGCTTGCGTCAGCACTGACCGGAATGTAGGTAAGAAAATCAGGGAAAGGTTCAGGATTGGTGATCAGATAGTTGCTGCCAACAGGTTCTGCCGGTTCTTCGTCTTCGGCAAGTTCTTTCTGGAAGGTTTCCAGGAAGTCTTTATAGTTTCTTAGAGCATTTGAGTCTCCTTCCTGGGAATATATGGCAGGAATAGTACCTAATAGCATCAGACAGATAAGTATCAGAGCTTTCATAGAAGTTGGGATAAAGATTTAGGGTGAAAAAGCTGCCTCAAATTCCGGGCACCGCTGTGTAAGTCTTCTTCCCGGTAATTGAAACAGGTTCAAGACCGGATATATAAAGACCGGGGTGAAAAGAAATCTGAGACAGCTTTTGTTGACCTGGCAGGTAGATTAATAACCTTTCTGCTCCTCCATCTTGTTCATTTCTTCGTTGAAAGTCTGTTTGAACTTTTCGTAGTCATAGTCGATCTTCAGCTTGGCATCTGCGGGGAGACGCTGGTTCATAGCTGACATGATCTCATCACCGGCAAGTTCAATGGCGATGTAAGTCTTGTATGTTCCGCTGGTGGTCTTGGTCTGTTTTTCACAGATGGTACGGATGCCGTTGAGTTTCTGGTTTACGACTTCCCTGGAAAGACCTTCATAGCGTTCCTCAACTTCTTCAATATTGTTCAACTCCCTGGAGTTGACATAATTATCGAAGGTAGCTTTCATGGTTGTTTCTATAGCGGCAGCCAGATCAGCCTTGGCATTGCTGAGGGCTTTCTTCTTGGAAACAGCCTGGTCGAGGCTTTCGCCAATCTGGTTGGCACGGAAATACTCACTGTTGGTCTGATACTCAGGCCCGGAACAATAGGTCACAATTTCCACTTCATCGGCTGGTGCTGGAGCCTCTTTTTTGGATTTGCAACCCTGGAAAACTACGCCCGTCATGGCTATGAGCAGGGCAAACATTGCAATTTTGGTAAATGATTTTTTCATAATGCTGCTTTTAAAAATTTATTAAACATTGGTCCCAATTTTTAAATGTATGAAATGCAGTGTTTTGGGTAAAATAATGCACTCGTACTTCTGAAAAAAAACAACTAATTGATGACCCAACTAAATTAGTAAAATATTTTGGATTTGTAAACAGGAATTTTTTTCTGTTGGGGAATTCTTATTATTTGCGGGAAAATTTGGTTATATTGTTATGGGGTTATAGGGTTATTGGGAAGGGAGGAGTGAAGATATCAGATCGACGATATCAGATCGCAGATCTACATCTTCGATCTTCGATCTTTGATCTTCGATCTCCGATCTTCGATCTCCGATCTTCAGTCTGTGGAGCATATCGGAGTCGAACCGATGACCTCTTGACTGCCAGTCAAACGCTCTAGCCAGCTGAGCTAATGCCCCTTAAAACAGGATTGCAAATGTATGAAAAAAATTTTTACTTTCGAAAATCCCAAACTGATTTTATTCTATGATGCGACTGTTTACGGCTATCAAGGTGCAACCGGGAATACGTTTCCTGGAACTTCTGTCCAAACTGCAACAATCGTTGCATTACGACAGGATTAAATGGGTGGAGACCGGGAATATTCATATAACCTTGCGTTTTTTCGGGGAAACACCGGAAATTGAGCTTAAAAAGATAATTCCCGCCCTGGAAAGATCCGTGACGGGACATAAGCCTTTTGAAATTACACTTAAAGATATTGGAATCTTTGGCAGTTCTTATAACCCCAGAGTGATCTGGTGCGGGATAGAACACAGCCTTCCCTTGCAGGCCCTGGCTAAAAGTCATTTCCTGGAACTGGAAAAAGCCGCCTTTCCGGGCGATCGTCAGAATTTTGTACCTCATTTAACACTGGGACGGATCAAATCCATAGGAAATAAAAATCATTTCCAGGATGTGATCCGTTCTCATCAGCCGGGAGTTATACAGCAGGTTCCCGTTAAAGAGATCATTCTCTTCGAAAGCATCCTGCGCCGGGAAGGCCCTGAGTACAGGGTTGTGGAGAGGGTTGAGATGGGGTGAAATGGGGAAAGGGAACTGGGAGGCTGGGGAACTGGGAGGCTGGGGGCTGGGGAAAGGTTACAGGTTTCAGGTTACAAGTTGCAGGCTGAAAGCGTTACACACTTTCAACCCTTACTCTCTACTCTTGCAACCTGTAACTTGCTCCCTGCAACTTACTCCCTGCAACTTGTAACCTGTAACCTGCCTCCTGTTTACTTCCCGCTGTTCTTTTCTTTTCTTTCCAGGAAATAGCTTATCACGAGAGCTAGTCCGCCAAAGAGAAAAATCATCGAAAAATACCCTACTTCTGCAGCGTGCTGAAAGGCTGAGGAGTTTTCGAGGGCACGGCCTGCAAACAATCCGAGTGAGATACCTATTAAAACGAGTCCCCACTTCAGGGTTGTAACTTTGTTTGATTCTGTGTGGAAGATTTTGGGATCTGCACCTTTTTCCAGCATTGCCATACGTTCCTTTTTTCGGATGTTAAGATGCACCAGTCCGTAAATAGTAGCCCCAATGATGAGCAAAATAAAAATCGGTGTGAATTCAATCATGGTATAAAGTATTTAAGGTTAATTCTGAACATTTGACGCAGTGTTTTTTGAAAGGTTACGGATTGGGGGTTATGGGTTAGGGGTTATGGGTTAGGGGTTATGGGTTATGGGTTATGGGTTATGGGTTATGAGTTATGGGTTATGGGTTATGGGTTATGAGTTATGGGTTATGGGTTATGGGTTATTGTGTTTAAATGAGTTTTATTAGCGCAAGATCTGCGATCTGCGATCTGCGATCTGCGATCTGCGATCTGCGATCTGCGATTCTATTACTGTTTCTTTTTACTTTTGTGTATGATTACTATTGAACGATTCCGTAAATCCGAGCGTCCTGAACTGGCTAATGAGGCGTTTGCGATACGTCAGGAGGTATTTGTCATTGAGCAAAAGGTTGATCCTGAATTGGAATACGATGAATTTGAGGAGCTTGCCGAGCACTATCTTTTGCTGGAGGACGGGGTTCCGATGGTGACGGCCCGGTGGCGACGTACTGAAAAGGGTATCAAACTGGAACGTTTTGCAACCCGGAGGCCGCTAAGGAACCGGGGTTTGGGTGCTATTCTGCTGGACCGGATACTGAAGGATGTATTACCTGCGGGAGTGCCTGTTTATCTTCACAGCCAGTTGCTTGCCGTTCCTTTCTATGAGAGGAGAGGCTTCAGGAAGGAAGGCGACATCTTTTCGGAAGCAGACATCCTGCATTATAAAATGGTACATAAAGGCTGATTTTTGTACAACCTTTGTTTATCAATTGCCGGGAAATATTTGGACTTGTTTATTGCAGGACCTTTTTATAATGTTCATAACGCTCCAGGATCTCAACGACGTATTTGAAGGTCTCTTCCCCGCGGGCGTAGCCGTATTTGACAACACTGTCGTTATAATACTTCGGATCTGATTTTTGCAGGATATACAAATCAACATTATCTGTCCAGCGGTTCGGGTCCTTGCCGTATTTTTCCGCAAGGCGTCTTGCATCGTATACATGGGCTATTCCGACGTTATAGGATGCCAGGATGAATTTCGTACGTTCCACGGGATCCTCAATAGATTCCGGAAGCTGACGGTCGATCCAGCCAATGAACTTCACCCCGGCGGCAATCTGTTCTTCAACGGAAGAGGTGGTGTCAACCCCATATAAAGCGGCAGTATGCGGCATAAGCTGCATGATGCCGAAGGCTCCCATCCAGGATTTTACCTCCGGGTGAAAACGCGATTCCTGGTATATCATGGAAGCCAGCAGACGCCAGTCAATATTGTATTTTTCCCCAATGCTGCGGATTATATCATCATACTGCGAAACTTTACCTCCCCTTACGGAATGGAATTCACTTTGAGCAATGTTGATCTGGCGGGGATTCCTGAAGTACTTGTCGTAAATGTATCCGGCTGCCGCGGATTGCAGATAACTGTTGAGCCAGTGATTGGCCTCCATCCGCAATGAATCATTCCCTTTCTTTACCGCCCAGGCAATGTGTTGAGGAAAACTGACCGGAGTTTGTACATCGATGTTAGAATAATATTTTTCATTTACCAGAGCAACGTGTTCATCGGCTACCGTGTAGTCAATCTCTCCCCTGGCTACCATAGAAATCAACTCTTCCACCTCATTTTCGCTCTGAATAACATATATGGTATCGCCGATCTCGTTGGCCAGGTTTTTCATCCTGTCACTAAAATTCGTTCCCTTTTGAACATATACCACTTTGTCGGCCAGGTCAAGAGCATTGCGTATCATCTTTGACTCCACCTCGTCCCAGGTTCTCATCTTCCTCCAGTTTTCCGGCTTGCGCTGAACCAAAACCTGCCGCGACTGCGAATGGGGTTTGGTGAAATCTACCCGGTTTGATCTTTTCTGGGTTACTGTTAACCCCATGGCAATAATGTCAACCTCCCCCTGGTCAAGCATACGGAAGCTGCGGTCAAGATCATTGCTTATCCTGACTTCAAGGTCAACACCAAGGTAATCAGCAAACAGCCTGAGCTTGTCGTACTGGTACCCCATGGGTTCACCCCTGTATAGAAAGTAACTCGTGGAATTGTAATCGGTAAGGGCGATCAGTAATCCCCTTTCCTTGATCTTGCTTAACTGCGATTGCCTGGCTTGTTCTTTATCAAGGATAGTGGTAAGCTTTTCTTCATGATTATTCAAACAGGAAGTAAGCATTATAAACCCTGTTATAATAACAAAGTTTATTATATAATATGTATGGCTTTTTGTAAGTTTCATAGTTTTCGCTGCAAATGTAAGACGAATTATTGTACCATACGTCTTAACAGTTAGACTTTTTATAAACAGTATTAATCATTTTTTGTTTAAATCCTGTTGATTTTTAAAATCGACGATTATATAAACGTCATATAATCAGAAATATAAGGTTATAGATTTTATTTTGGAGCGTTTAATAACTTTTATTTGCCATTTATATTCCAATTTAATGCCATCAAACGGAAATGATTGAATGATATTATTTTAAGATAATTATATTTCGGGTAAAATTTATTTTGTTATTAAAAAGGATGGTGATCATATATCACCTGAAAGATCAAGGGTTTTGCGAATTATTATTATGGTATTTCCAAAAGTGGTAGTCATGGTTTCGGAGTATTGTTGAAAAAATTTTTTTAAATTGTAAGGGGACTTTTCCGGATTTTAGGAACTAATGTTCAGATAAACCCAAAAACTAACAGCATTAAAAAAATCATTGAAAACATGCACCATTATACCGAATCAGAAATTATCCGGGGATTGATGGACATGGACAGGGGGGTGATTCAATACATTGTGGAAGAGTTCTTTCCATCGGTGAGTTATTATGTGATAAACAACAGGGGCAGGGAAGAGGATGCCGAGGATATCTTCCAGGATGCCATGGTGGTTATCCTGAAGCGCTTAAAAGAAGGGGAACTGAATCTGCATTGTTCGTTAAAAACCTATGTTTATGCCATTTGTCGAAACCTTTGGTTAAAAAAGGTGGCATGGATGCATCGCCGTAACCTGGTCCATGCCGGAGTTACTAACGAGTACCTCCTGGAGGAAGATGCATTGAACAGACCCGTTAAGAACGAAGAAATGCGCATCCTGCTTTACCAGAGAAACTTTTTAAAACTCTCAGAATTATGCAGGAAAATGATAGAGTTTTTCCTACAGGGGAAGTCCTTTACGGAAATATCTGCTTCCCTGGGTATTGAAAACCCTCAAAAAGCAAGAAAAAGGAAATACCGCTGCCTTAAAAGGCTGGTAAACTTGATAAATCATGATCCGGAATACTTAAGACTTATTGAAGATGAATATGCATGACCAAACTTATACCGATCTCATCCTGAGATATCTGGATGGTATCATGAGTGAAAATGAAAAGATGCAATTTGAGCAAATGCTGGAATCGGATGAAGCTCTTCAAAATGCCTTCCAGGAGCATAAGCGCTTATTTGAAGCCTTAGGAGAAAAAGACCTCCTGAAAATAAGAGCAGAAATAAAGGATATCCTGGAAGATCGTAAACTCAGGAAAGGATCCTGGATCCAAAACCTCCTCTGGAATCCCTGGTCGGCTGCTGCACTTTTTTGTCTTCTGATTTTTGCGGGTTATTTCCTGTATGTTAATGTATCGAATGACAAACCCGGTGAAGTTCCTACGATTGCTTCCGATACGGTTCGTTTCACTACCCCGGATACCATACAACAACTTTTCCTGGGAGACAACATCACGGAAGACAGTTTGGTTATTCCCGGAAGTGAAAGTCTTCATGAAACTCCGGCTTTGGCACTGGATGAGACCAATGATCCCGCTTTCCAAATCAGAGGGGAATATCTTGAGCTAATGGGAGTAGCCTACCGGGCAGATTATTTCCACCTCACATCTCCTGCCGATTCAGCGATTATTAACATGAACGATATTATTATCTTTTCGTGGGAACCTGTCAATGAAGCCTATGTTGTTGATATCCTTGATGGGCAGGGGAATATGGTGTATTCGTCTGATAGCATGGTAAATACTCCATATAACGTAAAAGCTGACTTTCCATGCGGAGCTTATATTATCAGAATAAGTGAGGATGATGGACCCGTATTTTGGAGTATATTCATGGTGCGAAATAGCCCTTGACCTAAGGAGATTATTATTAACATATTAATTCCATGCGAAATGTTATTATCCTCCTGTTCGGATTCTTATTGATACAGGTAATTTGTCATCCTGTTTTTTCACAGCATGATGCGCCCTTAACTGACCGGACGTGGAAAGACACTCTGAAGTATCAATACAGCAAAAGTGAGTCGACAATCCTTTGCGATTCCCTGAGGTCTTTGATAGATAGCGGGAATGGGATAATGGCTGCAAAGTGGGCATCAGGCATTCTGGGAACGGAAAACTCCGACAAGGAAATATGTGCCTTATATAGCTTAGGTTATTATTTTCTTGTGGCAGGGCAATACGATTCCAGCCTTTATTACTTTGAAAAGGTCGTATCCCAAAAACCGGATAACGGTAATACTGATTTTTTTCAAATCTTAGTGAGGAAATCTATGCATCTTATGGGGATGGCTTTTCAACTCAAAGGTGAACTGGAATCTGCCCGTATGGCTTATAAAATTGTGCTCCACTCTTTCCTGGAAAATGAACCTGAAGACCATACCGGAATAGCGGTTTTATACCTCAATATTGGCTCCCTGTATCAGTATGATGAGGATTATCATCATGCCCGGCAGTATTTTCAGGAGGCGCTTAGATATACCGTAGATGAGCAATCCAATGATATTTTGTTATCGTATATTTATAATAACCTCGGAACTGTATGCCTTTCCCTGGGTCAGCCGCGGGATGCCCTTAACTATCTTGCCGAATCGGAAAAGCTTCTGTTGCAATTGTTTCCCATTCATCATCCGGAACATGGAGAATTTCATTATAATTCAGGACTGGCCTACCTCGCTCTTGGGGATTACAGAAAAGCTCTGTATCACAACAGAATAGCTGCGGACATTTATGATGGGATGATGCCATGGCTGGCCGATTGTCAATGTGCAACCGGAAAAATCTATTCGGCTATGAATGTGCCTGATTCAGCCCGGGTATATTTAAATATTTGTCTGAAAATGCTGAAAGGGCATTTTGGCGAACGGCATCCCTCCATTGCTATGTGTCTGAACGACATAGCTGGAGTCTGTTACGAAAATCATGAATTTGATACCGCTTATGCCATGTTCCGCGATGCCGTGAAATCAAACATCAGCGCAAAGGCATCCCTGGATGATTGCTTACTCCCGGAATCAACCGATTCCATTCTCAGCAGACCCGAATTGGTTGTTTCTCTTGCCGGAATGATCCTTTCCTTTGAACAGACTAAAGATTTCCGGAATAACCTGTTGTGTAACAAGAAAGCCGAACAAACCCTGGTTAATGTTTTGGAAACAGTGATAGCCGGACATAAGGATCAGGGATCAAAATTTCTTTATGCAGAGAAAACTCGCAGAATAATGGCACAAATTTTAAGACAGAAAATATTAACCCCTGAATACGGAGATCCTTCCCCGGAACAGGCTGCTCTTATTTTTTTGCTGTTGGAGAAATGCAAGGCAAACATTCTGGCCAATTCCCTATGTCGTTTGCCTGACCAGGGATTTCCAGAGGAAAGGATAACTCTGATAAATGAACAAAGCAGACTGCAATCCATACAGCATAGTCTGGAATTGTCAGGCAGGTTTTCAGGCAGGATAAAAGATTCCATCGAGAATCGCCGGTTCCGTCTGATCCTGGCTATGGATTCAATAACCGAAACTTCAGACACATCAAGGGTAGCTTCAGTTTTTACCGACACCATAGCTCTTCCTTCCCTGCAGCAAGTTATGGATTGCCTTACCCCGGGTGAAGCTATCCTGAATTACATGTTACTTGATTCCGGTATTATTGTTTCCACCATTACCCGGGAAGGGATGCAACTTCACAGGTTGCCATCCAAAAGTCCCGACATGCTGGTGAGGAAATACCTGAAAAGTCTGCGCATGATTGATATTCCCGGGGCGCATGCGATGGGTGATTCTCTGTTCAAAGTACTGGCAGACCCGGTATTAAGCCAGCTTACAGGTATAAAAAAGCTTATCATCATTCCCGATGGATTGCTTTATTATCTGCCCTTTGAGAGCCTGATCACCAGAACTGAAAATAGTAAACCCCGTTATCTTATCCAGGATTTTGAGATTGTTTATAGTTATTCCGCTGCAGTATGGTACCAATCTGTGAAAAGCAGCATGTGGCCCGGGATACGACAAATTAATTCTTTTGCCGGGTTCGCGCCGGTTTTCAAAATGGCGGGAAGCAATGCCATGCATTGCCTCGATTCCGCCTCTTTGAGGTCTTTTACCGGCAAAGATGGATATATCATTGAACTGCCTTATACTGAAGAGGAAATCAACATAGCAAAGGGGATTTTATCAGGAATGGGTGTAGATACTATTTCATTTATGCATGGGGAAGCCACTGAATTAAATTTTAAAAATAATTTCAGGAATCATGATATTGTTCATATAGCGTCGCATGGTTTTTCAAACGAGGATTACGGTATTTCAGGATTGGTTTTCTCCCAACAGGGGGCAAAGGAATTTCAACCGAATACCCGGATGGATGATGGGATATTATTCATGGATGAATTGTCGGGACAAGAAAGTCATAACCAACTGGTTATTTTAAGTTGTTGTGAAAGCGGATTGGGCAGGCTGGCAGGTGGTGAAGGAGTTATCTCCCTGACCCGGGGTTTCCTGGATGCAGGTACAGGACAGGTTATCGTTTCCTTATGGAAAGTATCAGACGTTCATACAAAGGAATTCATGGAAGATTTTTACAGCTTTCTTGTATTAGACAATACCCCTGCGAAAGCCCTTCGCAAAGCCAAAATCAGCATGCTGGAAAATCAGCGAACATCTTTCCCAGGCCTTTGGGCGACCTTTGTTATTATAGGACATTGATGAGCGCTCTTATCCGTTTATTCCCATCGCCTTCTGCAGCAAAAAAATGTCAGGGTTTTGTTCATAGATTCACCGGTTTCCGGCAAACCGGAATATCCATACTGGGGTGAGCCTCCCAATATCTGTTCCAGGGTGGGGGGACTTAGTACCGCAACGGTCCTGATCCTGATGGGTGACTTCTTCGCTTGCTTACTCATCTTTCTTTTCATGCCTTTTGCTTTTCCATTTATACCCGATATGCTGAAAGGATACCCTTAACCCGTGTTTCTATCATAAACCGGTTTTTGTGAATAGTGTTCTTTAACGTTATTTTAATTGCCGGAAATGTGATTTTTATCATCTTATGTAATAGATTTACAGGAACTTATATTGCATAGATCCAGATTGAATTTTACCATTGAGTGTTAATAACTCTATTTGGATTTAATTATGCGGTTAAACATATGAAGGATTTGCGATCATTTTTTCAATCCTGTTACCAAAAAAAAATATACATTTGCATTTCACACCGGGTCTTGAACAGATTAACAAAATAAACATGCGAATCAAATCAGCACTGAGTTTTATCGGATTGCTTGGCATCCTTTTAATGATTGCATCTTGTGTTCCGCAGAAAAAGATTATTTACCTCCAAAGTGCACTGGAAAACGACACCATTTCAGTTTACCAGAATGAATTAAAAGCAGATTACAAGGTTCAGCCCGGGGATATCCTTTATATCCGGGTTACCAGTATGGATGACAAGGCAAACAATTATCTGAACCAGGGGGAAAGGCAAACCCAGCAATACACCGATGCTACTTTGTATCTGGAAGGCTATACCGTGAATGATTCAGGGTATATTGATTTTCCGCTTGTGGGTTCTTTTTTCGTCCTTAACCAAACAACCCAGGAGATCAAGGTATCACTGCAGGAAAAGATCGACATCTTTTTTGTAGAAACAAGTATCTCGGTAAAACTGGCTAATTTCAATGTAACCCTGATCGGTGAGTTTAATCGTCCGGGTAAGTATAATATTTATCAGGACAGGATCAATCTTTTCCAGGCCATATCCATGGGGGGTGACCTGACGGATTTTGCCAACAGAAACCGGGTTGCCCTCATCCGGCAAACAGAAAAGGGATCGGTGATACACCGGCTCGACCTGACTGAGAAATCGATCATTGCCTCTGACTATTATTACCTGAAGCCTAACGATATTGTTTATGCTGAGCCACTCAAAGGGAAACAGTTCACTTTTGCCCAGTTCCCTTATGCCGTAATTTTCGCGGCTATTTCTACTGCATTGCTCCTGATCAATTATTTCAATAATTAAAACCCTATTCCGTGGACCAGGAAAAATTCTATGAGCTTAACAAGGAAGAATCCATTGATTTTAAAGCCTTGTTTTTTAAATTTTACCGGTATTGGTATTTATTTGTACTCACCATCATCGTTGCCCTTATCATAGCCTTTCTGTTCAATAAATACACGGAACCGGTTTATGAAATATCCACAACGGTACTGGTTAAAGATGATGCTTCTATGGACCCGCAGGCACTGATAGGTCTGGGTTCTTTTGGCAGGAGGCAGCAGAATATTGAAAATGAAATCGGGATACTGCAATCCTATTCTCTGGCCTTGCGCACAGTTAAAAGCCTGCCTTTTGAAGTGTCATACTTTCAGGAAAAGGATTTCATTCTGAAAGAGATCTACGGTGATTCACCGTTTAGCGTTGAGTTTGATACAAGCCATATTCAAGCGGTTAACCTTCAGTTTCATGTTAATGTCATTTCTAACTCTAAATTCAGATTATCAGCGGAAGGTCAGAATATTTCCCTTTATTATTACAACGAAGGGGAACCTGTTGCTGATAAAAAACTGGAAAGTGTTAATCTTGACAAGGAATTTTTTTTCGGGGAAATTATTGAAACACCGGAATACAGTTTCAGGGTTGTTTTGAACAGTAATTTCGATCCTGAAAAGGATAAGGAAAACGATTACCTTTTTGTCTTTAACAGCTACCAGTCGCTGGTAGGCAGATTCCGTGGACTTGAGATTGAACCAGTGCAGAGGGAAGCTTCGCTTTTGAAAATATCCCTGAAGGGGAATAATGTGAAAAAGTTGGTTGATTTCCTTAATTTTCTTACCCAGGCTTACCTATCAAGAGAACTGGAGAAAAAGAACAAGGTAGCACGGAATACGATTGAATTTATTAACCAGGAACTGAAAGGTATTGAAGACACACTGATTTATGCCGAGCAAAATCTTGAGACATTCCGTCTGAATAATGAAGTAATGGATATCGACTTCGAAACACAGATGGTGTTTGAGCATATGAAAGAACTGCAAACACAAAAGGCGGAGTTGATGGTGAAAGCGAAGTATTATGTTAACCTTAAGGAATATCTTCAGAAAAACATAGATAACCTCGATAAGCTGGTTGTCCCATCTTCCATGGGGATAGAGGATCCTTTGCTTAATCAGCTAACTACCGAGCTCATCGAACTGAATAATCAGAAAACAGAACTATTGTCGGCTGCGCGTGAGACCAATCCTCTGGTTACCGAACTAAACCAAAAGATCCGCAATACACGTGATGCTTTGCTCGAGAATATAAACAGTATCATCAATACCTCGAATATTGGTATTGCCGATATCGACGACCGCGTAGGAGATATGCAAAAACGAATGCAGCGACTCCCCAGAACACAGAGAACTTTGTTCAATATCGAAAGGGATTTCAACCTGAGCAATACCATGTACACATTCCTGTTGCAGAAAAGATCGGAAGCTCAGATCACCGAAGCCTCGAATTTCCCCGATAACGAAATTATCGATATAGCCAGAACGGATGGACAATCCCAGGTATTTCCAAAGAAAAGCCTGAACTATACGATTGCCCTTTTGCTGGGCCTGGTTCTCCCCGTGGCCTTCGTCCTGGGGAAAGATTACCTGAATGATAAAATTGTGGAAAGATCGGATGTTGAAAAACTGACAAAGATTCCTATCGTTGGCCATATCATTCATAGTACCAAAATTTCCAAACTCGTTGTTGCCGAATCACCCAAATCATCCATCGCTGAGTCCTTCCGGTCGGTCAGAACCAATATCCAGTATATCCTGAAGGGTAAGGAGCAGCAAACCCTCCTGGTTACATCGGATATGGTAAGTGCCGGTAAGACTTTTGTGTCTATAAATCTGTCCTCTATATATGCCTTTTATGGGAAAAAGACCCTTTTAATGGGTTTCGACCTTAGAAAACCCAAGATTTACCAGGATTTTGGACTAACAAATACGGTCGGGATAACATCATATCTGATCAATAAATGTACTATCGATGAGATGATCCAGACTTCTCCCATTGAGAATATGGATGTGGTAATGGCAGGTCCTGTGCCTCCAAATCCGGCTGAATTGATCGCCTCCGACAAAACCAATGAGATGTTTGAGGAGCTGAAGAAAAGATATGACTTTATTATTATCGACACACCTCCTGTCGGACTGGTTACCGATGCCTTTCTCCTGATGAAACACACTGATGCCAACTTATTCATTGTAAGGCAGAATTACACTCATAAGAAGGTGTTTGGTTCCATTATCAAAGACATTGAACTAAGGAATATTCCAAACACCTGCATCCTGATCAACGACGTTAAGCTGGGCCGCAGCGGTTATGGTTATGGCTATGGCTATGGTTATGGCTATGGCTATGGTTACGGCTATGGTTACGGTTACGGCTATGGTTACGGCTATGGTTATGGTTACGGGTATTACTCCGATGATAAGGATGTGGAGAAAAAATCTGTGCTTCGCAGGATCTTCGGCAGTTAATATTATTCCTTACAGGGAGCTTGTTCAGTAAACCGATGATCCATGGTTAAACCAAAACACGAGTATCACTGGCACGCTTTGTACACCCGGCCTAGGTCCGAAAAAAGAGCCTGGGAAGACTTGAAAGAAGCTGGCATTGAAAGTTACCTGCCTTTGGTGAAAACCCTGAAACAGTGGTCTGACCGTAAGAAATGGGTGGAAGAACCACTTTTCCGCTCCTATATTTTTGCCAGGGTTTCGGTAAAAGAATATTTTGAGGTGTTAAATGCCTCCATACATGTTGTCAGATACATCACTTTTGAAGGCAAAGCTGTACCTATACCTCCACAACAGATTGAAGCCATAAAAACTTTCATTGCGCAGGGTGAAAACCTGAATATAGATACAAGCAGTCTGGTTCCCGGACAATTGGTGGAAGTCATTGAAGGCGCCATGAAAGGGTTGCAGGGTAACCTGGTCAGGGTGCTTGGGAAGCAAAAGGTCAGGATTGAGATTGCCGGTGTTGGCAAGGAATTGTTTGTGGAGATCCCAGCAGCGTTTTTAAGGACAATAGAAACAACCTGATGCATGATTCTTTTTATTAAATTTATCCCAATTTAATATCATATCATGGCTCAGAAAGAAATAGATTTATTACGGAACCAGATTGACAAGCTGAATGTCAAGGGTTTCGACCTGGAAGCCTGGAAGAAATACACTATAGTCATAGTTGCCAGGATCTTCGGGGAACATTCTGAAAAGATCCGGCAGATCGAGAAGATAACCTATGATTATAGCAGCTGGGCTCTTCGCGATACAACCGGATCGTCAGAATATCTGGAAACGTGTAAAAAGCTTGGACGGGAAATCCTGGAAGCTTCAATCGATGAGTTGAAAACCTTTGGATTACCGGCACGGGAACAGGCTACCAACGAGTTTTACAATATCATTCTTTCCGCTCTTCAGGATGAACTGAAGGGATCCCAGATGAAAGAGATACGCCAGATCCTGGAAGATGATACCAATAAAGAAACCATTATAGAGAAGTTAAAAAGTTATGGGACCGAAGTTGCTCCGTCAGTACTGGCCAGCATCTTGTGTGATCCATTGTTTATAAAGGAGTTGAGGAAATGAACAACAAAAAGGAAACCGTCAGGTTGATCATTGATTATTTTCACCGCAGTATGATGCACCATGCCATGTGGTATGCGGAGGTACAGCACCAGCTGGGCAGGGAAAAGGCGCTCGAAGTTTTGAAGGTTGCTTCTGCCCGCAGTGAGGAGATCCATATGAAACGACTGGCTAAAATACTTGGCTTTGAGTTGGATGATGGATTACCCATCCCCCTCCTGGAAATGCCGGAGGACAAATTGCAGGAGTTGAAACAAGGTGTAGCTGTAAACTGGCTGGCTATGGACGGGGTTTGGTTCCAGGCGGTTGAGTTTACACGCGGCATGAATGATGCCAAGAGGTGCAACGACTCAACCTGGGGGCAATTTTCACCCTATGAGGCCTGGTCGATCAAACGATTGCTCAATATCCCGGAAAACCCCGGTTTGGGAGGCTTGAAGAGGGCCCTTCAGTATCGCCTTTATGCTTCCGTTAACAAGCAATCCATCCATGAGGAAACGGAGAAGAGTTTTGTTTTCAGGATGGATGACTGCAGGGTGCAATCGGCCCGCAAACGCAAAGGACTGGATGATTATCCATGTAAATCAGGGGGTTTGGTTGAATACACAACATTCGCGGAGGCTATCGATAAGCGCATTAAGACCGAATGTATTGCATGCCCGCCCGATCCTCATCCTGAAGAGTATTACTGCGCATGGAAGTTTTTCATAGAGTGAGACGATTAGAGACTTATTTCACCTCGCTGCCGTTCATGAATTTCTCTGAAGGCGAAACAAAAACCAGTTTACCGGTATTATCCTCGGCCATCAGGATCATTCCTTGCGACTCTATGCCTTTTAACTGCCTGGGTTCGAGGTTAACCAGGATGCATACCTGTTTCCCGATGATGGCGGCAGGCTCATAATATTCGGCAATTCCGGAAACGACGGTACGTTTATCGATGCCTGTATCAATCTTCAGTTTCAGAAGTTTTTTCGTTTTGGGCACTTTTTCGGCTTCCAGGATGGTGCCGGTACGGATATCGATTTTTGCAAAATCGTCGTAACTGATGTTGTCTTTTGCCGGTTTAGCCCCGGCTTGTGCTGCTTCGTTCATTTTTTTCGTTTCCAGGAGTTTTTGTACCTGGGCTTCTATCATTTTATCATCTATCCTTTCGAAAAGATATTCGGCTTTGTTCAGGATATGACCGGCAGGCAAGAGGTTGCTGCGGCCGGCATCGTTCCAGTCCAGCTCAGGAAGGTTCAACAGGTAAACCAGTCTTTCTGCGGTAAAGGGAAGGAAAGGCTTTGAGAGAATGGCAAGGTTGGCGCAGATTTGCAGTGATACATTCAAAATGGTCTTCACCCTTTCTTCATCGCTTTGGATCACCTTCCAGGGTTCACTGTCGGTGAGGTATTTGTTTCCGAGGCGTGCCAGATTCATCATCTCGCTCAGGGCTTCCCGGAATTTGAAATGCTCAATGCGGCTTCCTATCCTGCCGGGGAAGGTTTTGATCTCTTCCAGGACTAATTTATCGATATCAGTTAGCACACCTGCTGCCGGCACCGTTCCGCCGAAGTATTTTTCCGTTAATACCATCGTGCGGTTGATCAGGTTGCCAAAGATTGCAAGCAACTCGTTGTTGTTCCTTGCCTGAAAATCCTTCCATGTGAAGTCGTTATCTTTTGATTCCGGGGCGTTGGCACAGAGGGTGTACCGGAGCACATCCTGTCTTCCCGGGAAATCTTCCAGGTATTCGTGTAACCAGACTGCCCAGTTACGCGAAGTGGAGATCTTTTCTCCTTCAAGATTCAGGAATTCATTGGCCGGGACATTGTCGGGAAGGATAAAGGATCCTTCCTTATGTAACATAGCTGGGAAAATGATACAATGGAACACGATGTTATCCTTACCGATGAAGTGAACCAGTCTGGAGTCGTGGCTTTTCCAGTAGGGTTCCCAGTCTTTTCCTGTTTTTTCGCTCCATTCCCTGGAGGCGGATATGTATCCTATGGGGGCATCGAACCATACATAAAGCACTTTTTCTTCTGTGCCTTCCAATGGAACCTTAACGCCCCAGTCGAGGTCGCGGGTTACGGCCCTGGGTTGCAGTCCCTGATCGATCCAGGATTTGCACTGACCGTAAACATTAGGTTTCCAGTCGCTTTCATGGCCTTCCAGGATCCATTCTCTCAGCCAGCCTTCGTAACGGTCGAGCGGAAGATACCAGTGTTTGGTTTCTTTCATCACCGGAGCGTTACCGCTTAGCGCAGAACGGGGATTGATGAGGTCGGTCGGACTGAGAGAAGTACCGCAGTTTTCACACTGGTCGCCGTAAGCTCTATCGAAACTACAGTGCGGACAGGTTCCCGTAATATACCGGTCGGCCAGGAAGTGTCCGGCTTCTTCATCGTAATACTGCAAGGTGGTTTTTTCGGTAAATTCCCCCTTTTCATATAGCTTACGGAAAAATTCAGATGCCGTCTCATGATGTATGGGAGCCGATGTCCTGGAATAAACATCGAAGGAAATGCCAAACGCTGCAAATGAATCCCGGATGATCGCGTGATATTTGTCTACAATTTCCTGTGGACTAACGCCCTGTTGCCTTGCCTTGATGGTGATAGGTACCCCGTGCTCGTCGGATCCCCCTATGAACAATACGTCTTCGCCTTGCATCCGTAGATAACGGGCGTAAATGTCGGCCGGAACATAAACCCCCGCCAGATGACCAATATGGATCGGACCATTGGCATATGGCAGAGCAGAAGTAATGGTATATCTTTTAAATGCTTTCTTATTATCGGACATTTTGCAGCTTTTCTTGAATTTCGGCAAAGATAGGAATAATGTTATATGGGTATCAGGAATGATTGATAACAAGTTGCATCCTGAAACTCACGTAAAAGTACGATATGTACCTTTTATTATTAGTTTACATTGCTAATATAAAATATATTATTTTTGTAAAATAAAATTTTGCTGTCATGTTAAAATCAGCTATTTCTGAAGTGCTGGAATCTCAGCAGGAGAGGAACAGTCATCTGGGAAGAGGTATTGAAAGAGATATTGCCGGGCAAATATCACTAAAGGGGAGTCATATCAACATTATCAGCGGGATAAGGAGGTGCGGGAAAAGTACTTTATTGAGACAATTATTCCCGAAGGATGAACCTTTTTTGTTCCTGAATTTTGAGGATCCAAAGTTAAGTGGTTTTGCTCTGGATGACTTTAACAAACTGGACGAAATCATTAAAGAAAAAAGAGTTAAGAAAATTTATTTCGATGAGATACAAGTGATTCCTGAATGGGAACGATACATCAGAGCCTTGCATGACGAGAAATATCAGGTGTTTATTACCGGTTCCAATGCTTCAATGCTAAGCAGGGAATTAGGAACCAAACTTACCGGGAGGCATCTGATCAGGGAAATATTCCCGTTTTCCTACAAGGAATTTCTGACATTCACAGGGGGCAAGGCATCGACGGCTTCTTCAAGGGATTATTTCAATAAGGGCGGGTTTCCTGAATATTTAAAAGATACTGATCAGGAGATACTTCATCAGATACTTTATGACATTATCTATCGTGATATCGCGGTCAGGCAGCAGGTTAGAAGGCATGAAACCCTTAAACAAATGCTTTTATACATCATATCGAATATATCAAAAGTGTTATCC
The DNA here is from genome assembly GCA_018831055.1 of Bacteroidota bacterium. Classification (NCBI taxonomy): domain Bacteria; kingdom Pseudomonadati; phylum Bacteroidota; species Bacteroidota bacterium. Next base: position 9,023 of record JAHJRE010000233.1, on the reverse strand, counting down.
TATAATCAGTTGAAAAATACTTTTGAACTGGGATCGGCCACAACAGTGATTGATTATCTCTCTTACTTCCAGGATAGTTATCTTTTATTTACCATTCCACGTTTTGATTATTCCCTTAAAAAGCAAATCTTCAATCCGAGGAAGATTTATTCTATTGATACCGGTCTGGCAAATGCCAATTCGCTTTCGTTTTCCAAAGATGAGGGAAGAATACTGGAAAATGCTGTATTCCTGCATTACCGAAGAAAGGGAGCACAGGTTTTTTATTACACCAACCGTTATGAGTGTGATTTTATCATCAAAGAGGAAGGTGTCATAAACCATTGCCTTCAGGTATGTTCGTCGTTAAAAAGTGATAATCTGACACGGGAAACCAATGGGATTATTGAAGCTATGGAATACTGTGGTGTAAAAAAGGGACTGATTGTAACCACTGACCAGGAAGATGAACTGAAAGTAAAAGAACACATAATAAATGTTATACCTTACTGGAAACTGGCGATTAGCGATAAGGAAACAACCTGAGAACTAATGTTATGGATCATCAAACCCTAAACCCTAAACCCTAAACCCTAAACTTCTAAACTTCTAAACTTCTAAACTTCTAAACTCCCGAACCCGCTACCTGCCTCATTTTAATATTCTTTCCCGAGTTCGTATTACTTCAATGTTGTTTTTGTATTTTAGGGTTTCAATATTTACCAAAGTATGGATTATGAAAAAGCCTGTCATCGCGCTAATTTTATTAGCCGTATTGTTTATTTTTACTTCTTGCCAGGAGGAAAGAAATTCCAAAGATTACAAGATCAGACCGGTTTCGTTTACAAAAGTGGATCTCACAGATAATTTCTGGAAATCGCGTTTGGAGACCAACAACCGGGTCACTATACCTTTTGCTTTCGAGCAGTGTGAAGAAACGGGGCGTTTAAAGAATTTCCGGGTTGCCGGCGGTCTTGAGGAAGGCGGTTTCAGTTCCCGTTATCCTTTCGACGATTCCGATGTTTTCAAGATCATGGAAGGGGCGGCCTACTCTTTACAGGAGTTTCCCGACGACAGCCTGGATGCCTATCTTGATACATTGATTTCCTGGATAGCCGCGGCCCAGGAAAAGGATGGATACTTATACACATACCGCACCATCCTGGGAGAAGAAGCCGATACCGGATGGGTCGGCACACAACGCTGGGAAAAAGTGAATCACCACAGCCACGAACTGTATAATCTCGGGCATATGTATGAAGCGGCTGTGGCTCATTACAATGCTACGGGTAGAAGAAATTTCCTGGATATAGCCATTAAGTCGGCCGACCTTGTTTATCAGGATTTTGGCAAGGGAAAGATTGAAAAATATCCCGGCCATCAGGAGATTGAGATCGGTCTGGTCAGGCTATACCGTACCACAGGGGATGAACGTTATCTTGAGCTCGCCCGCTTCTTCCTGGATACCAGACAGGGAGGTGATTCATACAACCAGGCTCATGAATCGGTTACGCAACAGCGTGAGGCAGTCGGGCATTCTGTTCGTGCCTGTTACATGTATGCCGGCATGGCCGATGTGGCTTCCATGACCGGGGATTTGGCTTATATACAAGCCATCGACAGCATCTGGAACGATGTTGTTTCGGGAAAGCTTTATATAACCGGAGGCATTGGCTCCGTGGGCAGCCACGAGGGATTCGGGGAGCCTTATGACCTGCCCAATGCCACCGCCTATTGTGAAACCTGCGCGGGAATTGCCAATGTGCTTTGGAATCACCGAATGTTCCTATTGACAGGAGATTCCAAATATATCGACATCCTGGAAAGAAGCCTTTATAATAACGTGCTTTCCGGTGTTGCCCTGGAAGGAAACCTGTTCTTTTACCCCAACCGTTTGGAATCCCATGGAAAAGACAGTCGTAGCGAATGGTTCGCCTGCGCATGTTGCCCTTCTAACATCAGCCGTTTTATCCCTTCTGTGCAAGGGTATATCTATGCTGAAGATGACAGGAATATCTATGTGAACCTTTATGTTTCCAGTTTAGCGGATATTGAACTTAAGAATGCCAAAGTGAAGTTAATTCAGAAAAGTCTGATGCCCTGGGAAGGTGAAAGCCTGTTTGAAATAGAGCCCGATAAACCCGCGACTTTCACGCTGAGGTTTAGGGTGCCGGGATGGGCAACGGGCGAGGTTATTCCGTCAGATCTGTATACAACCCTGAATGGATTCGAGAATCAGCCGGATATTTTTGTTAACGGGGAGAAGGAAGATTTTTTAATGGATAAAGGTTATGCGGTTATAGAGCGACAATGGCAGGCCGGAGATAAAGTGGAGGTTTTCCTGCCCATGGAAGTACTGTTTATCACTGCCCATGAGAAGGTGCCTGAGGATACGGGTAAAGTGGCCATACAGCGGGGACCGCTGGTTTATTGCGCTGAATGGACCGACCAGGCCGACTCCTCAGTTATGAACCTGGAAATAGATCCATCCACAGCCATAAGCACCGATTTTAATCCTGACTTGCTGGGTGGCCTGGTCATGCTGCAGGGTTCAGGGAATAAGGATTTTACCATGATCCCTTACTATGCATGGGCACACAGGGGGCCCGGAGAGATGGCGGTTTGGATCAAATCAGGTAAATAAATCAACCTGCACTAATGCAGGTATTCATGCTCCAGATTCTTGGAAATGCGTATAAGAAAGATAACATTCATATTCAGCCTGTTGATGGCCGCCGGCTGTTATAATGGCGCGGGATTACCTGAGGATATTCCTGTCTGTAAGGTTATTCCTTCAGTGCAACAGATTAATTATCAGGAAATGGAAATGGTGGGATTTGTCCATTTTTCCATGAACACCTTTACCGATAGGGAGTGGGGCTTTGGTGATGAAGACCCCGGTATTTTCAACCCTGAACAGCTTGATTGCGAGCAATGGGTTATGGCAGCAAAAGAGGGAGGACTGAGAGAACTGATCCTCACAGCCAAGCATCACGACGGATTCTGCCTGTGGCCCAGCGTTTTTACTAAACACAGTGTCAAATACAGCCCATACAGGAATGGAAAGGGTGATATCGTGAGGGAGTTCACCGAGGCTTGCCGGAAGCATGGATTGAAAACAGGTCTGTACCTTTCGCCTTGGGACCGCAACCATCCTGATTATGGAAAGCCGGAATATCTGACATATTACAGGAATCAGCTTAAGGAACTGCTCACAAACTACGGAAAGATCGACGAGATCTGGTTCGACGGGGCCAACGGGGGTAGTGGATATTACGGTGGTACCAATGAAACCCGGACCATCGACAATAAAACATACTACGAATGGGATTCTACTTTTACCCTGGTAAAATCACTGCAACCGGATATCATGATCTTCTCCGATGCCGGTCCTGACCTTCGCTGGGTAGGCAATGAAAACGGTTTCGCGGGGGAAACATTCTGGTCGATGATCGACGACAGCAGGCTTACCATAGGCGGCGCCGACCAAGCTTACCTGAATACCGGCGATCCGGATGGAAACAAATGGATCACCGGACAGTGCGACGTATCCATCCGGCCGGGTTGGTTTTATCATGAACAACAGGATAGTCTGGTCAAATCATCTCAGCAACTGGTAGATATTTATTATAAATCGGTTGGCAGAAATGCCGTTCTGCTGCTGAACATACCTCCGGACCGTCGCGGTCTGATCCATGAAAATGATATTGACAGCCTTAAAGAATTCAGGAAAATCATACAGGAAACCTTTGATACTAACCTTGCCGTTAATGGATATGTAATAGCAAACAATATCCGGAATAATGATGAATATTTCAGTCCTGCAAATATCATCGATGATGACAGAAATTCATATTGGGCTGCAGATGACAGTTTATTTTCCGCTGAACTGACGATTGAGTTTAAAGAACCTGTGAAGTTCGACAGGATTGTGATCCAGGAACCCATCAGGTTCGGACAACGCATTTCACGCTTCCGGGTTTTTGCCTTGAGCCCGGATAATGAATGGATATTAATCACAGAAGGTACCACTATTGGTTATAAGCGTATCCTGAAAACTAATCCTGTTATAACCGAAAAGATCAGGTTTTGCATCCTGGAATCCCTTAATGTTCCTTCCATCAGCAATTTTGCCTTGTATTTATCTCCTGATAAATTTGCCAATCATATCTGCTCCGGCCACTTTTAACCGCACTGAATATATTCCGGAAGGCAAATCCGATACATCCAACGTAAATTGGTTCTTAGATTTATATGATCCCGGCAGGCTAAAGGATGAAACTCTGGATCCACGAAGATCAAATATAGTAACTTCCATATCCTGGTCATTGGGTATACCCAATTCATTTATACTATTTTGCGTAAAAGTTCCATAACTTACCGTTAATACTGAAACTGCCGGATTTGGATACAGGTTGAGTGTTAGTGTTTGCTTATTATTCTGTTCATTGATTCCCGGATTGATAATATGGTAATAATATGCACCTATATCGCTTATGGTGCCATCCGGGTCGAGAATCGTATCTACACCGGCGTTGATGCAGGGAGAATCCCATTCAAGATGAAAATTATTGGATGCGGTATCAACAAAAATGGGGTAGAGGTCGATGTTTGCTTTCCATTGTCCCAGGATTGGCGCTCCTTCGATGGAATCCTGTCCATACTGGATATCGTTGAAGTAAAAATCAGGGATACAATCATCGGAGTAAATGTATATCTGACAGCCGCTTGGTGATTCATTGCCCCAGTAGATATTATTGATCAGCCTGGGGGACGACTCATCATATATATCAATGCCTCCTCCATGGTTGTTTGAAGAATTATTTACAATAGTATTATTAATGATCAAAGGATTGCAGTATGCATTCAGCTCAATAGCCCCTCCATCTATAAGGGAATAATTATCTACAAACAGGTTATGTGATATTTGGGGATTGCTTGAAAGATAAACCTCAATGGCTCCTCCAAATTGATTGGCATGGTTAGCTTCGAAGATATTATTTTTGATAAGGGGATTGGAGTGATCCCAGACAGCGATTACCCCGGCGGTTTTTGTGGCATAATTATCGTAAAAGTAATTGTTTTCAATAATCGCATTGTTGCAGGCATATACCATCATGGCCCCACCTACGCTGGATCTATTATTTATAAAACTATTGTTGCGGATTATTATGTCAGCGTTTTGAAATGCAATGGCTCCTCCGGCAGCATTGGTGCCGGTCCAGGCTTTATTATCAATAAAAAGGCAGTGTTCTACTACCACTTTGTTGAAATTCATGACCGCAATGCCCGGGCCACAATTATCCGGCCAGGTGCCAATGCCATTTCCATCCTGGAATCTGCAGTAACGAAAAAAACAGGTATCACTTAGGGAATCGACTGAAGCCATTCTAACGCCCCTATGGCCGGATGTTCCGGCTGCGCTGAACAGGATGGTGTCGTTTTCAGTACCTTCTGCCAGGATCCTGCCGGTAACAAGGAGGGCACAATTGATCTGGAACTCTACATTCACCCCCGGTTCGATGATCAGGGTGTTACCGGCCTGGACAGTGATCTCTCCTTCAACAAGGTAGGGTGATCCTTCTGCATTCCAGGTACCGGAAACATCTCCGGCAGGGACTATTGTCTGTGACAGGCAGAAGACGCCCGATAGTGACAATAAGATCAGGAAAATAGCTGATTTGTTCATGGTTATAGTTTTAGCGGGTTAATAAAAAGAAATATTTTACTAAAAATACAACCTTAGAAAAGCTTAAGTGCAACAAATCAATAAACGCCGGGATTGGATTGATAAACGCTTTGATTTAGTTAGTGAATGCTCAGAACGGAGGGATTACCTGATCCCAATGAAGACCACACCATGGTAAGGTACTTCCGCTTCAAATCCTTCCGAAAAGTTTCCCAGGTCTTGTTGCCGCCAAAGGTCTCGTACCTTGTACTCATTATTTATCAGTCCCAGTTCCTTCCAGGAAACCCGTATCTTTTTCACATCCGGTTCACCATCCCAGGAAAAAGCTTCCACCGGGCTATCCGAGCCGGTGTTGAATATCCCTATGGCGGTTGAACCATCCGACATGGACTTGCCCCAGACCTGGTAACCATCACCCTCAGCCAGTTTTGTTGCCTGTTTGCCCAGGGGATCCTGGTTCACGGCCAGTACTTCATCGTTCGTGAGAAGACTCAGGGTGAATTCATCGAGTTGTTGCATGTCGCATCCCAGCAGGAGGGGAGAGGAAAGAAGGCTCCACAGGCTGATATGCGTATATTGTTCATCGGGGGTGAGTTTGGTTTCGCGCAAGCTGGGACCCCAGCCTACTTTGCCTACCACCAGCATATCGGGGTCGTTCCAGTGGCCCGGACCGGCGTATGGGGAGCACTTGTCCTGACTGAACCCTATGCCGGCCATGCTGGTCCAGGTATCGGTTATGTCGCCGGTGGTGCGCCACAGGTTGCCACCAACCTCCTCGCCCCAGGTCCATACATCACCCATACCATACTGGCAGAGGCTGTAAACGATGTCGCGGTCTACCCGGTTGAGCATCTCACGCATAAGGATGTATGGTTTCTTTAGTTCCGGAAGACTGCGGTCTTTGGCAATGCGGCTGTAAGCGCACCAGTCGTACTTCAGGTAATCGATGCCCCAGCGCGCCCAGGTCTGCGCATCCTGTAATTCATGCTGGTAACTGGCAAGGTAACCTCCGCAGGTCAGTGGCCCAGGACCGGAATAAATGCCCAGTTTGAGCCCTAAGGCATGAACGTCATCGGCCAGCTTCTTCATGTCGGGGAATTTCTCGTTGGCCAGGAGTTCACCTTCAGGAGTACGTTCTGCTGCTTCCCAGCCGTCATCGATGTTGATGAATGACCATCCGTGATCGGCCAGGCCGGAGTTGACCATGGCTTCAGCTGCCCCTTTCACCTTCTCCTGGTCGACACTCAGTCCCCAGCAGTTCCAGCTATTCCAGCCCATAGGCGGGGTGAGGGCCAGAGAACTGCCGGAAACGAGTTTCCAGGACTTGCTGTTGCTGCCCAGTTCGTTCTTTGCTGTAAAGGTTATTTCGTAATCGCCCCTGGGAGGGCATGTTCCCGAAATGATACCGGTGGCAGGATCCAATATTAATCCTTCAGGAAGTACTTCAGCAGCGAAAGTCATAGGCCTTTTGCCGGTTGCAGGGATTTTAAACAGGAAGGGTTTTCCGGGTGTGGCACCATAGACAGAAGGACCGTTGATCCTTGGCTCATCCGGTGGAGGAGGAGTGAGGATATAGGCTTCAGGCATGGGTTGCATGACCGGGACCGGCTCCCGGCCGGTATACTCAATGGCCACCTCCAGCCAGTCGGCATGATCGTAGTTGATGTTGTCGCCACCATCGGAGATGTAAAGCCCCAGTTTCTGAATGCCATCAAGGGCTACATCGAATTTCCCGGCAGAATCACCCTTTGTCATGATTCCGCTTTGCCAAAGCACTTTTGCATCACCCAGGATGAAAAACTCAACGCTGGCAGGATCACCGCTCTCGTCGTCCACACCGCAATATCCGCTTATCTTCTTCCCTGTTCCATGCAGATCGATCAGCATTTTACTGATGGCATGGGTGCCGACACCGTTTTCAAAAACCTTGCCTGCAACCTGAAGAAGGTTACTGTCGACACTGTAGTTCTTGTGTACATTACCCCAGCCGGTTTCCATGAAGGTGAGGTCGGTTTCGTTCAAAAACAAAACATTACGCCTGGTTTCGCAGGAAGCAAGGACCATCAGGCAAAGGACGAGAATAACAATTATGCGATTCATAAGAAATTAATAATGGTTGGTTTATAAATACTGGACTGAGAATCCAATGCTAAAATAGTAAATATTGAAATAAAATAAATAAAAAAACCCCGGATCTCATCGAGACCCGGGGAGTCGGTTATGAAGCTAATTATCGCAGAATTAGTGCTGTATAATTCCTGAAGTGTTACCGTTTCCGAAGATGGTTGCTTTAGCGCTGTTGATTGCTCCCTGCTGTGATACGTTGCTGATGTTCATGTCGCCTGCGATATAGATACCGTTGGAGAAGAATCCGTCACCGACTGTGTTGCCGAGACCGTCCTGATCCACGTTCACGTTGTTAAGATCGCTGCCGGCTTCGAGGTAAACATTGGTGATGTTGCCTTCGCCGTACTGGTAAGCGTTGATGTTGTTTTCATCACCGCCGGCTACAACTGCGCTTACGAAGTTGAATTCGCCTGACTGGATGATCTCAGTGTTGTTATAGTTTCCATTCTGATAGCTGAATATTGTGTTTCCTACTCCGGATTGGTCTGCGTAGAGGTTGTTTCCATCACCGTTCTGCTCTGCGTACAGCTCGTTGAAAGCGCCTTCCTGGTACATGTTTACATTGTTTCCTTCGCCGTTCTGATCAATCTGGGCCATGTTGGCAAAACCACCCTGGAAAAGGCTGCTGGTGTTGTAGTCACCCGACTGGTTCAGATCAAGCATGTTATCGTCGCCAATCTGCTCGGTAAAGTTGCTGTTGGCAAATCCGCTCTGGTTTACATTTGCACTGTTGAACCAACCATTCTGATAAAGCTCATTGTTGTTGGCTTCTCCGCTTTGTGTAACGTAAAGGCTGTTGCCCACACCGTACTGTCCGGTAAAGCTGAAGTTGTTGTTTCCATCCTGAGCAACGATTGTATAGTTACCATCACCCCACTGGTCAACCATAAGCTGGTTACCGTTTCCGTACTGTGTTTCAATGGCGGTGTTGCCGAAACCGATCACCCATGCATCGGCGTAGTTGTAACTGCCTGTGATGAGTTGCTCGACGCTGTTGAAACCACCGTCCATATCGATCCAGGATTCGTTTCCGTCGCCGTACATGGAAATGGATGCATAGTTGTCAAAACCATATTGATAAACATCGGCGATATTGTAATTTCCGTCCATGTTTATATAAAGGTAGTTTGCGTAACCGCCCTGCTCGGCGTAGATGTTGTTTTCGTCACCGTTAACGATGAATTCTGCGTAGTTGTCTTCTCCGTCCTGGGTAAGCATTGACCAGTTT